>SLMF01000418.1 GCA_007133715.1 Planctomycetaceae bacterium | reverse complement strand
GTCTGCGCGATTGCCGACTCATCGCTGTACCCCATAATGGCTGAAGGGAAAGAATCGCCCCGGTTGGATGCTACGCAATCACCACCGCAGCGGTTCGACTTGTCCGAGACCTGCTCCCACGCCGAAATGCCGATTCCTTTCAGCATACCATCGGGATCCGGATTTCGCACGCGCGGCCGCACGGGCTTGCGTTTCAAGCCCCGCCCGCAGGCTTCTGCGCAACGACCACCAGACCGTGGACTTCGGTTCCCCCCTCGCGCCGCAAAGGCGCCTCTTCCCAGCTGACAATCTGCAAACCCGCGGCGGTGATTTGGTGGCGGACATACGAGGTCGAGTGGCTGAAGCGGCCGTGCGCTTCCAATTGGGATCCGGCCGCCAACTCGTCGCCGCACAGCCGTTCGAGGGTCATCGCCAAATAGCCGCCGTCCCGCAGCGCAGCCGCGGACGCTCGAAATACGGGGGCCAGGTCACCGAAATAGATCAGGGTATCGCTGGAAACGATCAAATCGAAACGGGCCGGGACGTCGTGGAGATAGGCCGTCAGTTCGCTTTCGATCAAGGTATCATAGACGCCGCGGCACCGGGCGCGAGCCAACATGCCGGGCGACAGATCAACCCCCACCAGCCGTTTCGCCCAACCCCGCAAGAACGAACCACACCAACCGGTGCCACAGCCCGCGTCCAGCACGGCTCGTTCCGGCGCTTCCTCGCCCAGCTGGTTTGTCAACGCGGTCTGCAGCAGTTGGGGGGCCCGATAATCCAGCGTTTGAAGAACCTCATCAAAGTCGTCGGCGAACCCGTCAAACGTCGCGCGGACGAAATCGTCCGAGGCGCGCGGGGGAACGGCGTTTCCGGTCCAAGCTTGATGGTAATGGCTCGCTTCCGGATCGTTAGGCTGGGCTTCGAGCCACGCTTCGGCCAGGCGTGCCAATTCGTCTCGGCGCCCCTGCGTGTCCATGATATGCCCCAAGGCGCGGTAAGCGTCGTTCGATTGGGGGGCCAATTGCAGGGTGCGGCGAAAAGCCGCTTCGGCTTCCTCGAACTGCAGCAGCATCAACAGCGTGCGGCCGTAATAGAAATGGACCGCCGGGGCGTCCGGCTCCCGCTGCAACGCCTGCTGGTGGCATTGCAGGGCCTGCTTCGTTTTGCCGGTTTCCAGCCAGGCGAGCGCCAAGGCGCCGTAGGCCGGATGACAACTTGGGTCCTGTTGCAAAGCCCTCTGATAGAAGGGGATGGCCAACGCGGGCTTGCCCTGCCGGTGGAGGGCTCGGGCCAGATTGAACAGGGCGTCCGGGTCCGGATGCTCGGGGTTGGCGTCCAAGGCGCTGCGGTAACATCCCGCGGCTTCCGCATACTGACCCCCGTCGAAGAAAATGTTGCCCAAGTTGAAGTGGGCTTTGGCGTAGTCGGGACGCAGGGCGATGGCCTGCTGATACGCCTGAACGGCCTCGCGGAGCGAATCCAGGGCGGACAGGGCATTGCCCAAATTGTAGTGCGATGCCGCCCGGTCCGGACTCAACGCAATCGCCCGGCGATAGCTGGCCGCCGCCTCCTCCCACCGAGACTGGTCCGCCAAGCAGTTGCCCAACATGTTGTGGAGCTGGGGATCCTCAGGATGCTCTTCCAACAAAACGCGATAACCGGCTTCCGCCTCGGTTATCCGGCCCGATTGATGCAGCGACAGGACCGCTTGGAAAGGATCGAACGTCACAGATCTTCTCCCTGCCGGGAAAGGGAACAAGGGTGTCAGCCATACATGCCGCAGATTGTTGCACACACCGGAGCTGTTGCGAAGACCGCTTGGCACTCTTGCAATGGGTGACCGGGGACGATCGTGGTATAATGTCCCGTGTCTCGAGGACGTTTCCCCAGAATGCTAAGGAACCATCATGCCCCAAGCCGGCCCACGGCCCATCGGGTTGAACTCCCCGCTGGGCGAAGACAATCTCTGGCTCCACTCGATGACTGGCAAAGAGTGCCTCGGCCAAGCGTTTACTTACGACTTGGTGCTGCTGAGCGAAGACGGGCAAATCAAGCTCGAGCAACTGCTGGGCAAAACGATCTCGGTTCAGCTGCCGACGCGGAACGACGGGACGCGTTTTTTTCACGGCCACGTCACCCGGTTCTGCCAAGCGGGCATGTTGGGCCGGTTCCACCACTACCTGGCCACCCTCCGCCCTTGGCTGTGGTTCCTCACGCACAGTGCCGATTGCCGGATCTTCCAGGAGATGACCGCGGTGGAGATCATCAAACAGGTTTTCCGCGACGCCGGGTTCTCGGATTTCCGTGAATCGCTCAGCGGGACCTATCGCTCCCGAGACTACTGCGTGCAGTACCGCGAAACCCACTTCGACTTCGTCCACCGGCTGATGGAGGAGGAGGGCATCTCCTACTTTTTCGAGCATCAAGCTTCGCAACATACCTTGGTCTTGAGCGATTCCCCCGGTTCGCACCGTGCGGCTCCCGGCTATGATGAGATCTGCTTTTACCCGGAAGAGGGACACACGGCCCGGCCCGATCAGATCCGCGACTGGAAGGTCACCGGCGAGGTCCAGACCGGAAAGTTCACCCTCCGCGACTTCGACTACCTGAAACCCAAGGCCGATTTGGAATCCCGGGCGACCGAACCGCAAGC
>SLMF01000610.1 GCA_007133715.1 Planctomycetaceae bacterium | reverse complement strand
ATCAACCATGGGGATCGTCGGGCAGGAATGCCCAACCTACGAACTGATGCAGTACATATTGTTCGAGCTATTTTGTTCCCTCTTATGGGTTTTATGTAACGTCAATTGTGATCTGCGGCACGAGTGCCGAGTAGCCCACGTCCGTCTCGATCCTGAATTTCACGAGCAGCCCGATGGGCCGTGTGCTTTGGGATGATGACTGGGACATGGTGGAGCACCTGGACGCCCCTCCCGCGGTGGCGCGCCGCGTCAAGGCCGAGCTGGGAATCGACGAGGATTACTTCGTCGCGATTCCTCCCGACCCCGACGATGCGGACGCCGAGCGGTTGCTGGCCGAACTGATCAGGCTGACTTGGACGACCGACAGGCCGCTCAAGTCCGAACCGAGCAACAGCGGGCGATGTCCGACGACCAAAGACAAACGGTCTTCGTAAAAGGGTTGTCGTCGGGCCCAATCGCGAAAACCCCAGGATTGCGTGCGAGCCGCATGACCTGCTTGACGGACGGTCAACGGTTGCTCGGGGCGAGTGCTCTGGAGGGTCACCTGCCGTTCCCGGTCGTCTCCTGACCAGACCGCCCACATATCCTCGCCCTCCATTCGGAATTTCAGCAGCCACAACTGGTCATCTTCCGTCGTCAAGCGGCCGCAGAATTCGGCTTGCGACACCCAGGCTGCGAGATCGGCCAGCACATGATAGGCTGGTTTCGGCGTGAGGTCGGGGCGCACCAAGCCGAAATTGTGCTCGTTGTACTCGGGATCCCACCCGTCGTCTTGGAAATCGTACCACCAGATGCCTTGGAACGCGGGCGATTGGCGAGCCAGCAGGTAGAGGCGGGCCAGGTACGAGGCGGACAGCTGGGGGCAGGTGCCTCCCCGACCGTCATGCGTCGGCCAGCCCATTTCCGTGACATAAAACGGCACCTCCTGCCCGTCGTTGTACGAACGGATCATCGCCCGAACCTCGGTCATCCAAGCGGAACAGGCCTCCGGAGTGCGGTGCGGGAAAGGATCGTTGTAGTTGTAGCTGTGAATCGAGATCGCATCGGAGTAATCCAAGGCCCCCCGCTGCAGGATCTCTTCCAACCAGCCGCGTTTGACCCCGCCACTGGTCGACGCTCCGGCCAGCACCGTGATCTCGGGATCCGCCGCCTTGATCCGGGGATAGACGGCGCGCAGCAGCCGCATGTAGTCTTTCGGCGAACCCCCGCGACGATGCGGCTCGGGCAACCCGATTCCGATATCCCACTCGTTCCAAATCTCGTAACGGCGCACATCCGCGCCGAAATACTCGACCACGTATTCCGCATAACGGCAAAAGCCCTCGATCGCCTCGGGCGAGCGAGGCCGATCGCCCTCGTCGTAAAATCGATTGGCATAATTCAGAATCAACAGCACGTCCAGACCAGCAGCGGCTGCCTGCCGAACGTAGGTGTCGAATCGCTCGGGCATTTCCAACCGACCCTGCTCCCGCTCGATCGCACTCCAGACCACCTCGTCGCGGATGGAAGTGATACCTGCCTGCCGGATGCTCTCCAGATTCTGTTCGACCAGCCCCTTGCCTTGACAGAAATGCGTGCAGGCGCCCACCCAAAACCGCGCCGATGGCTCCTCGCCACCAGCGGAGCCCATCGCCAGCAGCGAGCAGCCCAGTGCCAAGTACCAGCGGGCGAAGTAGCGAAAACAACTGCGAAACATGGTGGGTTCCTCCTTCGTTTTCAAGTTCGGTTCCGCGTGGCAAAAGCGGCCGGAATCCAAACGGTTCGGATCCAAACGGCCGGATCACCACGGCCAGCCGTTGCCGCTCGGCAAGCTGGGCGTTTCCAAGCGGGCCGCTTCGGTGCGGATCCGCAATTCCACTTCCCAGCCTTCCTGGCGGATCCGCAGGTCCAGGTAGCTCAGGAATCGAAAGACGGCCAAAAACAGGGCCGTCAACCAAAGGGCGGCAGGCAGGCCGACTGCCAGCATTCCGGGCCCTTGACTCCAGTCGTTCCACAACACGCCGGAGACGAACAACAGCGAGCCATAACTGGCCAGAACCAGGAAGAAACCGACCCCGGCAGCGGCCAGGGCACGCAGCACCAGTACCCCCGTGGCCGCACTGTGCAGATCCCAGCTCCGCCGGTTCAGGCTGACCGCCCCCCGTCCCGCCGCCCGCAACGGTGTGCGTTCCAGCAACAGGATCTCGTTCACGTACGGCTGAAAGACTCGCCATAACCAGGCGTACAACAGCAGCAGCAGAGGCACGAATCCTTCCAGGAAGAAATCGAACTCGCCGTGCCGTTCCAAAGTTGCCAGCAAGAGCCAAGCCACGGCCACGCCACGGACCAGCAACTGGCACCACAAGAGACGCGGCAGGAGACGCCAGAATTCCGGCAGCACCCCGCCCAGCCGCGGTTGATCCGCAAATACGGCCCGGCCCAGGAACAGCGTGGCCAGAGCCGAGCCCAAAGGAGCCTGCAGGATCACCAGCAGGCTCAAATGCCAGAGGAAGCGCCCGGGAAAACGGCCCTCGCCCACTCCCCGCAGCATCCAGAGCATCAGCCCGTAATTGATCAACATCAGGGGGACCACCCCGACGGCCAAAGCGGCCAGCAGCGGTTTCCCGTAGTGGCGGAGCACCTGCAGGGACAGATCCAGGGTCT
>SLMF01000659.1 GCA_007133715.1 Planctomycetaceae bacterium | reverse complement strand
CCAAGCACAATTCCCCGCCAATCAGCGCAGCCATCACCCCGCCCTGAAAGGGCAACGACAAACCAGGACGCCGTCCCCTCGTAGAACGGAATTCATTCCGTTCGTGCTGCAGGGAAACGGAATGAATTCCGTTCTACGATTCGAGACCAAACCGGACAAACCTAACTGCGGGCGGTATAAGTTCACGCGCCCGCCCTCAGGCGGCTGCCCGCCGGGCGGCTCGAGCCAGGATCCCGTCGACGACGCGTGCCCGTTGGTGCGGGCTGAGACTCGAGCCGCTGGGCAAACATAAGCCGCGATGGAACAGGTCCTCGGCAACCGACCCGCCCCGGTACCGGCAGCCCGCGAAGGCCGGTTGCAAATGCAACGGCTTCCACACGGGCCGCGATTCGATGTTCCGCAACGTCAGCTGCTCGCAGATCGCGTCCCGGCTGCGGCCGAACTGCTCGGGCTGGACCGTCAGGCAGGTCAGCCAGCGGGTCGCCTGATGACCCGGCGGCTCGGGCATGAAGTCGAGGCCCGGGTAAGCGGCCAGGGCCCGCCGGTAATAGGCGTAGTTGCTCCGCCGCCGGGCAACGCGATCGGCCAGGACCTGCAATTGGCCGCGAGCCACGGCCGCCAGCAGGTTGCTCATCCGGTAGTTGTAACCGATCTGGGAATGCTGGTAGTGGGGTGCCGGATCGCGGGCCTGGGTGGCCAAAAAACGGGCCCGGCGGCACAGTTCGGGATCTTCGGAGACCAGCATCCCGCCGCCGCTGGCCGTGATGATCTTGTTGCCGTTCAAAGAAAAGCAGCCCATCCGGCCGAAACGGCCCGCCGGCCGGCCGCGGTAGACGGCCCCCAAGGACTCGGCCGCATCCTCGACCAGCGGCACCTGGTACTGCTCGCAGAGGGCTTCGATCCGCGTGTAATCGGCGCACTGACCGTACAGGTCCACGACCAACACCGCTTTGGGCAGCCGCCCCCGCCGGGCACAGACCGCCAACTCTTCGGCCAGCAGCTCCGGGTCCAGGTTCCAGGTCGCCCGCTCGCTGTCCAAGAACACGGGCGAGGCACCCGTATAAGCAATCGCGTTGGCGGTGGCGGCAAAGGTCAACGTCGACGTCAGCACCTCATCCCCCGGCCCCACACCCAGCAGGACCAGGGCCAAATGCAGGGCGGCCGTGCCGGAGGAAAGGGCCACCGACTCGCCACCCCCCAACGCCGCGGCGAACTCCTGTTCCAAAGCGTCCACCTGCGGCCCCAGCGGAGCAATCCAATTCGAATCGAACGCCTCCAACAGCAGCGCCCGCTCGGCCCCCGACATGTGCGGCGGTGAGAGAAAAATTCGGTCCTCGTCCATTGGCTGACTACCCTTCTGATTTCGTCAAGTTTCGGCGTTGGGCTCGTACTCGTACTCCGCATCGCGGTACTCGTACTCGTACTCCAACTCCAACTCGTACTCCTACTCCTACTCGACCCTATCCTCCGAAACCGTCCTGGCTCGTTGGATCAGCCGGGTCAGCATCGCTCCAATCCGTTTCGAATCGGATTTGACACGTCGGTTTGAATCATCATCGATCGCATTGCAGACACAGAGTACATCGTGGATTGGCGAACATATCCTTCCAACTCCTTTCGAGTACGAATACGAGTCCCGTTGCACTGAGTACGAGTACGACTGGCCCGAGGAACTACACGCTCGATCGTTCATGTGCCAATCTCTTCCCCGCGTGGTATCTCACGCCGCACGGCGCTTGGCTGCCTGGGCGGGGAGGGCAGGCGGCGTTGGCGGCGAAATCCGTTCCCTAAGTCGCGCGACGCGGGCGGGCACCCCGTGGGCAACCACGTGGGCGGGCAGCGCCCCGACCACCGCCGCCCCGGCACCCACCACCGTGCCCTCGCCGATTACCGCTCCCGGCACGGCCACCGCCCCGATCCCCAGCAAGACCCCCGGGCCCAGCGTCACACCGCCGGCCAGGTGCGTCCCGGGCGCCACGTGGACGAAATCGCCCAGCAGGCAATCGTGGTCCACCGTGGCGGCCGTGTTCACAATCGCATGCGACCCGATCCGGCTGTCCGCCTGGATCACCGCCCGCTGCAACACCACGCTCCCCGGCCCCAGTTCGACCGTCGGATCGACCAGCGCCGAGGGATGTACCACCGTCGCCCAATCCAGATCGTACGCGGCCGCGATCCGCTGCCGCAGCTCGTTCTGACCGATCGCGATCACCGTCGGCACCTCCGCTTGCCAGCGGATCCGCTCGATCGGCCCGCAGACCGGACAGCCCAGCAGTTCGGTGCCCCAACGCCGCGGATCGTCATCGAACACCGCCCGTACGGCGCATCCCAGATCCAACAGGGCTCGCACCACCACCTTGGCGTGCCCCCCGCCGCCGATCACCTGCACCTCGCCACGCATCATGCGGCCCGCCTTTGCTGTTCGGTTCCCAGAAACACCGGCATGGTGGCATGCTCCGCAGCCTGGATGCCCTCGCGCCGCAGCACGCGGCCGACGGTCAGGGCGAGAATTTTCAGATCGAGCAGCAAGCTGGCATGCTCCACGTACCACACATCCAGTTCCAGTTTTCGTTCCCAGCTGATCGCATTCCGCCCGTTGACCTGGGCCCAGCCCGTGATCCCCGGTTTGACCTCATGCCGGCGAGCCTG
>SLMF01000226.1 GCA_007133715.1 Planctomycetaceae bacterium | reverse complement strand
CATGGACCGTACACGACGGACGTCGAGTTTATGGAGCGGCTGTTCAAGTTCTTCGACTCGGAGTTCCTCCGGCTGAACATGGACACGGGGAACACGTTCATCGCCGGTTTGGATCCGCACGACTATCTCCAATCGTTGCTGCCCTACCTGTCGCACGCCCACATCAAGGACGTCAGCGAGGGTCTGGCGGCGGCCGTGCGGGGTGAGGACACGGGAATTGCGGTCAGCGAGGTTGCGGTGGGGGGCGGAGTCAACGCGGAGAATATTTGCCGCTGTCTCGAATTGCTCAAGACAAAGAACTGGAGCGGATGCGTGTCGATCGAATGCTATGGCAGCGACGAGAACACGCAAGCCAGCGTCGACTTTTTGCGCAGCCTGTTGTAGCGGGATCGAAGGCGAGCGGCTCACTCGAGACTGTGGATTTGCGCTCCGAGGTTGTTGCAACGTGTGATCAGGATTTGGGCAGGCTGGTCGGAGGACGCGAGCAGACGTTGGCGCAACTGTTCGGCAGCTGCGGGGGTGGGTACGAAGGCGAACAGCGTGGGGCCCCAAGAACTTTGCCCCACCCCCCCCACCCCCCACGCGCGCATCTGGCGGACCAAGCGTTCGAGATGCGGCCCGTTGTAGGGACCTCCCTGCAGGGGTGCAAAACATAGCCCCGCTTGACGTCCGTAGCGGTAGACGCTCTCGCCGAACGCCCGAAACTCGCCTCGGCCAGCCGCGGGCAGCATCCGCAGGCGGATCTCTTCCCACAGTTCGCGAGTCACTTCCGCCGGGACCGGCGGCAGATCGTCGAAGGCACGCTGCTCCGCCGCTCCCGAGAGCCCGCAACAGGCGGACGGTTGGACCAGTACGGCCCGCCAAGCGTCCGGCAGCTTGAGACGGCAGTCCAGCGGGGCAATCTTCTCGCCCGGCCGCTTGCCTCGCTCCACGATCAAGCCGCCTTGGAAAAAACCGTACGTCCCGACCGCCGAACGTAAACCGCGCCCCACGCTCTCCGCCAACTCGCTCGGCCCCGGTTGCGGCAGACCAAAAAACGCGTTCAAACCGGCTCCCACAGCCAGCCCCAACTGGGTTCCCGCACCCAGACCACAATGTGGCGTCGGTGCGGAATTCAGCCGGATCTCGAACTGGCGGAGCCCCGCAACCGCCGGAAATCCCTGGTAACGAAACCAGCGTTGGACAAAATCGGCAATCCGCCCTTGCAGCTCCGGGGTAGCCGCTGGCGACGCCACCACTTCGCCCAGCGGATGGTCACCCCAGCAGATCGAATGGTTCTGCCCCGTCGCGCGAACGTGCCCGCTCGCTCCCGCAGGTCGGATCGCCACGCACAAGGCCGGTTGTTCAACCATCACGCCCACACCACCGTACTGTCGCCCACCACGCTGCCCGAAGGACAACAGCCCGAAGTGTAAACGACTGGGCGAAATCACTTCGACCCCCGCCGTTGAACTCGTGGCACCGTTCCGTCCCGTCGACACGGCGTGTAACGAAGAATCGCCACCCCCTGCTGGTTTCATCGCATCACCCGTCGCTTTCTCCTGCCCGCACCCTCAGCCGCTCCTGCACGTGGGTGTGCAACAGATCAAAAGCCTGCCGCTCTTGAACACCGCCCGTCTTTTGGACCAATACCGCCAGCTGGCGAAATTGGGCCCTCAGGCTCGATACGCCCAAAAAATCGCACCGTGAAGCCAGAATGGCCGCCTCGACTACCGCATGTTTGCCGCGGTTAAAACCGAAAAAGTCCCGGTTCGTGCCCCGCTCCCGCACCTGGCAGGTCAGCGTTGTCCGCGCCGTGCGGGTATCGATATGGGTTACCTGAAAGGCATACCAGCGGCAGGCCTCCGCCAAAACAAAACCCTCGATCGATTTTGCCGGCACCAACCGTGGGTAATCCTCCCATTGGTGAATGGTCGCCCGTACCAGCATCTCCACATCGTCCGTCACATGCAGAACCCCCTGTTTGGTTTTATTTAGATAACCGAAGGTGCGGGACGATTGATAGGGCCGCAGCGCGAAGTGCTCCATCCGCTCGTCTACTAAGGCGCCCATTGCAGCAATGTGGGCTTCTCCTCGCTCATCGATCGTCGTGATCAGCCCCTCCAAAATCACGGTACCACCTCACATGTTGGGACGCCCTCCGCGGATTCTTGCCGACAGACCTGCCCACCCGACAGTCCGGCTTGCTGCAAAAACCCGTGCAGCAAGCGATATCCGTGTTCGGTCAACACCGACTCCGGGTGGAATTGCAGGCCCTCGGTCACCGTTTGCCGATGCCGCACTCCCATGATCGTCCCGTCCTGGGTCCATGCGGAAACCTCCAGGCAGGATGGCAGGTCCGTGGGAGAGATGACCAGCGAGTGGTAACGGCAGGCGTGTAGCGGTTGGGGGATTCCTGCGAAGAGCCCGCGGTCGCTGTGCAGGACGGGGCTGGTTCGCCCGTGCATGGGTTCCGCTGCGCGAACAATCGCAGCTCCGAAGGCCGCCCCGATCACCTGATGCCCCAAGCATACCCCCAGGATGGGAATGCTTCTGTGGAGACGTCGCACCACCTCCAGGCAGATCCCGGCCTGCTGCGGCGCCCGCGGCCCTGGCGACAGCACAATCGCTGCCGGTGCCATGACGCGGATCTCGTCGACCGAGATCCGGT
>SLMF01000082.1 GCA_007133715.1 Planctomycetaceae bacterium | reverse complement strand
TGAGCAGATGCTGCGACTGCAAGCGAGTTTGCCGGCGGACGAGCGGTTGAGCCACGTGGTGATGATGGGGATGGGAGAACCGCTGGCGAATCTGCCGAATGTGCTGCAGGCTTTGAGCGTGGCATCCCATCCCGAGGGCCTGGGGATCAGCCCGCGGAGGATTACGATCTCGACCGTCGGGTTGCCCGCCGCCATCGATCGCTTGGCCGAACAACAGCCGCGTTACCACTTGGCCGTCTCGTTGCACGCCCCCGACGACGCCCTGCGGAACCAGCTGGTGCCGGTGAACTCGCAATTCGGGTTGCAGCGCGTCCTGCAAGCGGCCGACGGCTATTTCGAAGCTTCCGGGCGGCGCTTGACCTTTGAATACGTGCTGCTGGGCGGTGTCAATGATCGACCGGAGCAGGCTCGGCAATTGGCCGCCTTGTTGCGAGGTCGGCCGATGCTGCTGAACCTGATCCCCTATAATCCGGTCCCCGACTTGCCCTATCGCGAACCCTCCTCCGCGGCGGTACACCGCTTTCAGCAGGTACTGGAAAAACAGGGGTTGGCGGTCCACGTGCGGCTGCGAAAGGGGGCCGATATCGCGGCCGCGTGCGGTCAGCTACGGCGTGCGCTCAGCTTGCCCGGTTCGCTCTGAAGCGATCATAGCAAAAATGTCGATAAACCACGGGAGGGTTGTTTTCCGGAACCTGGGTCCTGGATGGAAAGGCCGACCATGTTCCCGTCGCGAGCCAAGCCCAAGAAAAGGGTGCCTTGGAGTCTGATCGCTCTGGCCGTTTGGGCTCTGGGCTGTTCGTCCACCGCGCACCTGCATCACCGCGTTGCCGCACCCCATCCGCTGCCCGGACTTCAGCGAGTGGCCATCCTGCCGCTTGCCGGACCGCCGACGCCCACCGCCATCGCGGAACAAGCTGTGCGTTCGGTGCTGCAGGAAAGCGGTGAGTTTCGTGTGATCGGCTCGGCAGAACTCGCCCTGACAGCACGCCAGGCGCTGTACTGTCCCGACGGCCAACTCGTCCGCCAAGTCGCGTTGGAAGCGGCAGAAATGCATCGGGTACAGGCCCTCCTGCTGGTTCAAATTGAGATTCCTCACACGGGTCTAAAGAGGCCGGGACTTCAAAACAACCTGTCACCGGCATCGGAACTCGCGTTGCGGTGCCAATTGGAAGTGCTGGCTGTACCGCACGGCAAGGTGCTGTTTGTGGATCACGTCCAAGGAACCGGACCGTCGGCAGCCGAAGAGGGACTGTCCGCGAAACAGGTTCTGCCCGCTCACGAACAGCTGGCTTGGCAGACCGCGACCGCACTTGCCCAGCGGATCACACCCCATCGGGTGTCGGTGCCGGTGACCCTGCTGCCCGCCATGCCGGGTGAAGGTGGCAGTTCGATCCGCCAGGCCAATGCCCTGGCTCGGCAAGGACTCTGGAATCAGGCCATGCACCAATGGCACCAAGCCGTATCGCAGGACCCGCACAACGATGTGGCTCACTATGGTCTGGGGTTAGCGATGGAGGCGCAGGGCGATTTTGCGCGCGCCGCCCAGCACTATCGGATCGCGGCACGTCACGCGGACAAGCAGGTCTATCGGCAAGCGCTCGCTCGCCTCGAGACGGCCAGGCCCCGCCCGAGTGTCCCACAATCGTCATTCGCGACGTCCCTCCAACCAGTTCCCCTTCCTGAAAGCCGATAGGCGTTGTTTGCTGCGAACGGGCGTTGAACTAAACCGCTCCGCGCTGGTTTCTTGCGGCGTTTGGCCGCAACGGGGGTTCTCGCTTCTCGACGGCACTCCCCACTTCGAGGCGACGGCTTGAGTTGGCGGTGTCGCATCCCGGATCGCCGAGCGTGTGGCCTGCACGCACCTGCAAGCGTGCAGTCGTTGCGGCGGGGAGATCGTCCTGTACAACTCGTGCGGCGACCGCCACTGCCCCCAGTGCCAAGGCGGCAGACGTGCCGACTGGTTCCAGAAACAACAGCAGAACCTGCTGCCCGTGGAATACTTTCACGTGGTGTTCACCGTCCCCGACAGCTTGAATGGCGCGGCCCTGGCTCACCCGGCCGAATTCTACCACCTCCTGTTTCGTGCAGCCCGCGAGACCTTGCTCGAGGCGGCCGTGACCTCGCGGTACCTCGGCGGTCAGGTCGGCGGCGTGATGGTGTTGCACACCTGGGGCCAGAATCGCTCGCTGCACCCCCACCTGCACGTGATCGTGCCGGGCGGAGCCATCTCGCCCGCTGGACAAGCCTGGCGATCTTGCCCGTCCAGGTGCTCAGCCGCCTGTTCCGCGGCAAACTGCTGGCCTTCCTGTACAACGACTACGCCCGGGGCAACTGCAGGCAACCGATGACCCTGACTCTGCAGGCAGCAACTCTCGATGCAACCACCGACTCACCCACGATTTACGGCTTGCGTCCCAGCGGCGTGGGACTCCTGCTGCGCCGACCCGAACCGCCGCGCGGCACGACCCGCATTATCTGCCCCACCGATCGCGCGCCGGGTCATTCTCCTCGTCCCGCCCGCCACGGAATCTGCGGAATCTTCCCGACAATCCCACCCTGGGGCCATTGACATTCGCCGCCCAGTCCCCCTACCTCTGTTCTTGTCAACTGGAAACCGGAGAATTTCCTAGAAAACCCTTGTGTCGGGGGGG
>SLMF01000342.1 GCA_007133715.1 Planctomycetaceae bacterium | reverse complement strand
CCGGGGTGGCGACTGCCGGGTGGTGGATCCTGCGGGACAGTCGTTCGCGGGCTTCGTATCAGGCCAACGAGAAGTTGAATCTGGCCGTGGTGGGAGTGGGCACGCGTGGCAGTTCGCTGGTCCGGATGATACCCCGCGTGGGGCAGAATCTGCTCGCGGCGGCCGACGTGGATCGGCGGCGGGCGGAGCAGGCAGCGGGCGTCCCGTTCTATCAGGACTTTCGCCAGCTGCTGGACAAGCACGAGGGTGCGTTGGACGGTGTGATTGCGGCCCTGCCGGCGCACAACCATGCCGCGGTCGGTGCGGCGGCGATGCGGCGGGGAATCGCGGTTTATCTGGAGAAGCCCTTGTCCCAGAACGTGGGTGAAGCGCGGTCGCTGCGCGATCTGGCTCGGGAAACCGGGGTCGCGACCCAGATGGGCAACCAGGGCATGGCCACGGACTCGTTCCGCCGCACGGTGGAACTGGTTCAGGAGGGCGCGTTGGGCGAGGTGCGGGAAGTCCATATCTGGTTTGTCTATGGCGGCCCGGGGCCCCGCGAGCGGCCGACGGGCGAGCAGCCCGTACCGGACTACTTGGATTGGGACACCTGGCTGGGGCCCCTGGCCTTTCGTCCCTACCATTCGGCTTGGATGTCCGGCGCGTGGCGCGAGGTCGGTTCGGGGGTCTTGGGCGGTTGCGGCTCGCACGCGATCAATTTGGCCTTCAAGTCCCTGCGTTTCGGCGATTTGTGGGACACGGGCAACGGCTCGGCACCGCGGATCCAGGTGCGGGGCGAGCCCGCCGAGTTTTCCGAACACACGTTCCCCCGCTGGCAAACCATCCGTTATGACATCCCGGCTCGGGGCGATCTGCCCCCGGTCCGCTTGAACTGGTACAACGCCAGCCAGGCCGAACTGCGCCGCCAAGGCATTTGGGAGAAGCTGGAAGCGATCGCGGGCCGCGATTTGGTGTGGGAGCAGAGTTGGACACCCGAATCGGGAACACTGTTGGTCGGCAGCAAAGGAGTCGTGCATACCAACGCGCACAATTCGATTTGCGAATGGCTGCCTGCCGAAGATTTTCCCGAACCGCTGGGCCCGCCGCAACGGTTGCCGCGAGTGCCGGGTCACGAACGCGATTGGATGGCGGCCTGCCGGGACCCCGACCACAAGCCGATCTCGAACTTCGACCACTCCGGCCCGGCGATGGAGTTGCTGCTGCTGGGCAATGTGGCGACGTTGTTCGACCAGCCGTTGGAATACGACCCGGTTGCCTGCCGTATCACGAATCTGCCCGCAGCCGACACCCTGCTGCGCCCGCCACGCCGGGAGGGATGGGAGTTGTGAGCCGCGAGTTCGCCGTGGCAGAAACACGCGGGTTCGCCCGAATTGACAGCGAACCGCGGCACACGCGGTAACTCGGCCCGTGCCGCATGTCCCGGCGAAGGGGAAAAGTGGCCAAAACTGAGAGGCCCTAACAAGACTGCTCGGCGCGGGTCTCTGACCCCGCCGAAACCGCTGACCGTAGGTCTCCCAGCCCAGTTTTGTTAGGGCCTCTAAGGGATTTGAGGGGCTGGCAGTGCTCAGGAAGAAGAACCGAGGACGACGTCTGTCCGCCGGAGGAAACGAACGATGCCGCGTCCCGTGAACGGAGCGAAGCAAGGCGACGTCTCCATGAGCCTGATCTTCACCTGTGGAGCGACTGCGATCAGGCAACGGGGAGTGGACGGTCCCGTTCGAACGACCTGTTCCCGTTCCCGTGCATGTCTCGGTTTGCGGCTGGACCGCGAGCTTGCACCAGCCCTTGGGATAAGCCTCCGGCAAATCGCTGAGCAGTTGCTTTTGCTCCGGTGCGCCCGACGTCCGTCGCCAAATGTCAATAAGCGCGCCTGTCCCCCTTTCGCCCCTTGGTACCGAGGCACTTTTCGTCTGGATTGGAGATAATTGTACCGGTGGAAATCCTCCAAAGTGCCAGCACGTGCCAGCACCTCAAAGGGGGCGGACGCCAGTTGGTTCTGTGCATTGTCCGGATGTTGGCAGACCGCTTCGTTGCGGCCGATCTCCGACAGGAACCGATCATATCAGGTCCGCTGCCTGATCGGGCGTTGCCACTGTCGGCTCCCGCGACACAAAGGCTTCGAGTTCTGCCTGCAGCGCGGGACACACGTTGGCGTCTTCGACCAAGCTGCGCACCACCAATTCTCCGCGTCGAGTTTCGGGCTCGGCGCGTTCCAGCAAATCCAACCATGCCTTGAACTTGGCATCCATCGAGCGCGACTGACCGAACACTTCGCCAACCCTCTGGTTCTAGTTAAGGAGGTCGAATAGCCCGAATGAACCAAATTCTTGCCGCGGCCAATGCGGGCGATACGAAACGGGGGGCAGCCCAAACGTTACCTCGCAACGGCATTAAGTTCGAGGGGGCATCCGAAACGGGGACGCAGCTAGTGCCGCAAATCACAATTGATAGGCCACCCAGGCCGGAAGTTGCTTGCTGTGCCCCCCCGTAGGTTGGGCACTCCTGCCCGACGGACGTGTTATCATCGACAAGAACGTCCCCTTTGTCACGAATCCCTCACTGAGGATCAACCATGGGGATCGTCGGGCAGGAGTGCCCAACCTACGAACTGATGCAGTACATATTGTTCGAGCTATTTTGTTCCCTCTTATGGG
>SLMF01000552.1 GCA_007133715.1 Planctomycetaceae bacterium | reverse complement strand
CCGTGTGCCGCAGTTCAGGCAAAAAGAAAACACCCCAAGGGAACAGAACGCCGTGAAACCCGTGAAAGATGCGCGCACGGCGCAGAGAAGTCATACCGTAAGACTCTAACACAATGTATGACGGACACTCCTGTCCGTCGTGCGGGAAATGACGGACAGGAGTGTCCGTCCTACTTCTTTGGTTCCGTTAAGAAACCCGTGTCCGGGTGCTTATGCTGCCAAGATTCATCGTGATCATCCGTTTCTAACGAGTCAGCTTTCTTGATACATCCAGTCTAACGGCTGGATTGCGGATTACCAGCAGCTCAGGTCTTTCTCCGAGCGGGTTCCGGACCACACGCAGCCGACGAGCAACGAGTAAACGGTGGCTGCATTCGTGGGCCGGGGAGGGGCGCGAGCAGGATCGGCTGGAGGTGACTACCCAACCGGAGCTTGTAAGCGGCGATTGAAATGAAAGCAAGGAGTGATGGCGATGGCAAGACCGAGAAACCCGTGGGGACTTCATTCTCCACAGGGGGCAGCGGCGACGTCCGCCTGGCGCCTTCGTAGCGTGCGACCGTAGCCGTCGACGATCAGAACCAGCAGCATGGCCGCCAGCGCGATGCTGGTCGCGGCCAGCACGTGCGGGTCCGACGCGTCCGGCCACACCGGTTGAAAGGTCTTGTGCTTGAACTCGACGATCTCCGGCGTCAGATCCTGTTGGAAGGGCCACAGTTGGGGCAGCGCGCCGATCATGAAACCGCAGAGCAGGGCCATCGTCACCTTGTGGTAATACTTCAGCAGCCAACGCAACAGGCGGCTGAAGAGGACCAGACTGATCGCCGCCCCCGAACCGAAGACGACGATCGTCAGCAGGCCCTCGGTCACCTCGCGGCCGCGGAGCAGGTTTCCGGGGATGGCCGCCAGGTGCTCGTAAACGCCTAGGATCAGCAAAATCATGGCGCCGCTGATTCCCGGCAGGATCATCGCACAGATAGCGATCGAAGCGCAGAGAAAGATATAGGCATAGCTGGGCGTTTGCGTCTGTACCGGCAGCATCCCCAACCCGAAGGCGAAACCGGCCCCCGCCAGACCGATCAGCAGACAAAACAGGCCTTCGCGGACCGAAGCCACGCGGATCATCAACGACACCATGATCGCCGATCCCAGGATCAGCCCGAAGAAAGCGGCCATCGTCAGACTCCGCGAGACCGGATCGCCCAACAGACGGCTCATGAGCATGGTCATCAACAGGAACCCGCTGCCGATTCCGACGGCCAGGCTGCCCAGAAAGCGGGCGTCCAGATGCCCCGCGGCTGCTTGCCAGCGGCGGTGACGGAGATGGTCGAGCAAGCGGAAATCGAAATGGCTGATCGCCGTCACCAACCGTTCGTAGATCCCCACAATCAGGGCTACCGTCCCGCCGGAGACACCGGGCACGATATCCGCGCTGCCCATGAACAGACCGCGGAGCACGTTTGCCAGATCGTGGGTTAAACGAGTCGCTTTCGTTCGCTTCATCGCGGGCCGCTTTCGGATTCGGAGGAGTTCGCCGCCAAGATCCCGCACGAAACCAGACTCAGCGAGATCCTGCCAGCAAAGCAGTGAGCGACGTCGGAGTCCGGCTGATGTTTCCGCTCCTGATAGACGCCGCGATAGTGGTACTGTCCCGCTTCATATTGATAAGCGACGGCCAAGGGGTGATCATCCGGATCACAGCGAATGATTTCCGGTTGGCTCGGGGCCTGGCTGGGGTCGGGAAAATTGACGTTCCAAAAGTGAGCGGGGGGAAGTTGCAGGGCCGACACGTGGCGGAACACCCGGGCGGCCATTTGTCCGGACCAATCCCAATCGATCGAGCCGCCACGCCGGCGGTATTGGGAGAAGGCGATTGCGGGAAAACCCAGCAAAGCCGCCTCGCGGGCCGCCGCTACCGTGCCCGACATGTACAGATCGATTCCCAAATTGCCGCCCGCGTTGATGCCCGACAGCAGCCAGCTGGCATCGGCTCGGAGGCACAGCAACCCCAGGCGAGCGCAGTCGGCGGGGGAACCGTCCAGCGCGTAGCGGCCCTCCGCTATTCGCTGGACAGTCAACGGACGATGGGTCGTGATCTGGTGACCACAACTGGAATACGGTTCGCTCGGCGCCAGGATCACCACATCACCCAAGGCGGTCATACACCGTTGCAGCCAGGCGAGCCCTTCGGCATGCACGCCGTCATCGTTGGTCAAAACCAGTTGCATAAGCCTCTTTCGCGACCCGCCGCAGCGCGGGGCTGCCAGGGACCGTGCGCGGGATCGCCGGACGTTGCCCGGCGAGTAGGATGGCACGCACCGAGCAGGCCAAGTGCAGGGTGACAACGGGAATTTCGGGCAGCCGAACTCGTGCGAGTTCGGCGAAGCCGCGAGCGAATATTGCCCGTTGAGAAGTCTCACAAATTCTGCCACCCGCCTCGTTCGTTGTCAGCAAGCACTCGGGTGCGTACCAAGAAACGTGCGAAGGCGGATCAGGAATCCTCGTTCGATTCGGCCGAATCGTCGTCTTCGACTTCGGGCTCTTCATCCGCGGGCTCTTCATCCGCGGGTTCTTCGTTCGCGGGTTCTTCGTTCGCGGGTTCTTCGTTCGCGGGCTCTTCGTCCGCGGGTTCTTCGTCCGCGGGTTGTTCGTCCGCGGG
>SLMF01000346.1 GCA_007133715.1 Planctomycetaceae bacterium | reverse complement strand
GAGGAAAGTGCAGCCGACCGGCCCGAGCCACCGCCGTCGTCCGCAGTAGCTCCGCCAAACGTTCGACCTCGGCATCCGTCTGCGAGACCAGAAAAACGGTCTGCCCCTGAGCGGCTCGGTCCAGTTCCTCACGCACCCGATCGATCTCGCCGCTGAACCGCTCGACCGATTCGATCGCAAAACGGCAGACTTCCCCCACACTGCCCGTCGCCAGCGCCGCCAGGGCCGCGCCGCCAAACCGCTGCAGACGTTGCACCACCTCACGCACCTCGTGGCACTGCTGCGGGCGGCGCAGACGCCGCCGGAACAAAAGACCCTCCTCCTCGATTCGCTCCGCTTCGACCAGCAGCACCAGCGACTGCGGGGACAAATAGTCGCTGAAATGAGCCCGATCGTTGCCCGTCGACTGCAAGGTGCTGATTTCGATGTCGTCCAAGGACGCCAGACTGCGTTGGGTTTCCACATCGAACCGGCGAATCGATTCGATTTGATCGTCGAAGAACTCAATCCGCACCGGTTCGGACCAATCCGGCGCGAATACATCCAGAATCCCCCCCCGCCGAGAGAACTCGCCCGGCAATTCCACCGCGCTGCTCGACTCGAAACCCCGCTCGACCAACCAAGTCAACAACGCCTCCAGATCGACCTGTTGGTCCTTTCCCAGCCGACGGCTGGAAGCGGCCAGGGTGTGGGGCGAGGGGCACGGCTGCAGCAGACTCTGGATGCTGGTGACCACCAACGGGCGGAACGGTGCACCCCGGCCACCCCCGCGGGCCAGCAGTTTCAGCGTGCGCAGCCGGTCGCCAAACACCTCGTCATGCACCAGCTGCTCGCCCGGTTCCGACTCCCAAGCGGGAAACTTGGTCGGTACCGTCTCCGAAAACAGCTCCCACGCATCACAGAAATCGTCGATATCGTCCTGGTGCGGCGTGACGATCACCACGGGCCGTTCCAGCTGCCGGTACAATTCGGCCGCGACCAGCGCGCACGAGGACCCCCAGACGCCGTCCAAGGTGGCCCAGCCGCCTTGCAGCAGGCTGGCCAGCACCCGGTCGAAGCCTTGCTGGGCGCCGATGCGGGCCGGTAATCCCTGCATGATACCTGAAATTGGGGGGGATACAGACGAAGCTTCCATGACTTTCGACCCATTGTACACTCACCCCGCTACGATTGGCTACTCGGCAAGGCGCCGTGGAGACGCTGGCCCGCATGACATCGTTCTACAGCCCGCAAACTCAAAGGGGGGCCTGACCCCTTTGAGTTTGTCCCGGCAGGTGCGAGTTTGTTGGCCGAGGCAGTGGAGTCGCCTCGGCGTCGGGGAAGAGGTTGCCGCGCGGTACGGCTCAGTTATCCAGGAGTTCCTGAGCACGGGCCCGGAGCGGGTCGTCGACACCGGCGTTCAGGACCTGTTGCATCGCGCGGGTGACGGCCTGCGGCTGCTCGGGCGCAAGTTTTTCGGCGATCGTGACCGCGGCAGAGGCGGCCGCTTCGCGCAGGGCCGGATTGTTCAAGTGCTTGGTCGCTTCGGCCAGGGTATGGGCCGAGGGGATGCGAATCAGCACATCCAGGGCCAACCGTCGCTCCTCATCACGCAGGGCGGCGTCCATGGCGGCATGGTGCATTTCCAGCCGCGTGGCGTCGGGCACGACGAACTGTCGGGCGATGCGGAGGTATCCGCGGAGGGCGCGGATCTTCAAGCGATCATCGGCGGCGTCGCGGGCCATTTGCAGCAGAGCGGGGGCCGCGTCCGGAGTCATCCAGTCGCCCAACTGCTGGGCGGCCGCACCCTGCACGGCGGCGTCGGGCGAGGTGGAAGCTTGCACAATCGCTTCCAGGGCCCGCTCGCCGCCGATTGCGCCTAACGCTTCCAGCAGTTTGACCTTGGCAGGCGTCTCGGCCTGGTCCATGGCCTGGGCCAACGTTTCGGCACAGGCGTCCCGATCGGGCATACGGCCCGCAGCGGATTGAAGGGCCTGGCCGATCATATCCCGCTCTTCCGCCGTCCGCGCGGCGATCGTTCGTTCGATCAGCCAAGGCAGGCGGGCGAAGTCCAGCGTTTCCCCCAGCGCCTGATAGGCGGCCGCACGGACTTCGGCGTCCGCGTCGTCGGCAGCGCTCAGCAACTGGGGCACCGCATCGCGGATCGTCCGCCGCCCGACCAGCTGGATCAGACTCAGCCGCAAAGCGCCTTCGGCCGCGGACAAACGCTGGACCAACTCGGCATCCACCGATTCGCCGGGCAACGCTTCCAGCGTTTCCGCCGCCGTGGTGGCCAGCAGGGCATCGTCCTCAGCCGCCGCGGCCAGCAGCACGGGCACGCAGCGCCGCATCGGCGGCCGGATCCGGAATCGCTTCCAACGCGATACGAGCCCAGGCGGCCAACTGCTCGTCGTCCAGCAGAGCGGCTAAGGCCGGGACCGCCTGGCCGTCGCCAAAACGCGCCAGGTGCTTGCACGTGATCGCCTTCTCGGCACCCGCTGCGTCCGGGGATTCCAGGACCGCAATCAAGGCCGCCTGACGCTCCGCCGCCGTCTGCTCCGCACCGGACAAAACCAGCGGCTGGAACACACACGCCACCAGCACGGCCACCAGGCAAGCCGTACTTGCCAAATAATAACGATTCATCACTCAATTCTCCCAGAAGGGTCTGCCACGACCCGTAAAAAGCCAAGT
>SLMF01000597.1 GCA_007133715.1 Planctomycetaceae bacterium | reverse complement strand
CAGCGCCACCTCGACCCTGATCGGGTGGTGGTGTCGGGCCTTCGACTCGGTGCCGAGCAGCTCGGTGCCGAGGCCGCGCTGGAGATCGGTGTGCCGTTGGTCGTGGTGTTGCCCTATCCCGATGCCGACAGTCGATGGCCACCGGAGTCACGGCGTCGCTTCGCAATGCTGCTCGACGCGGCCGACGAGGTGGTCACCCTCGAGGGGAAGGTGCCGGCCAGCAGCCAGGCGGCGGGTGCCGCGCTGGCTCGGCGTGACGCGTGGCTGGCCCGCCACGTCGCCGCGGCGGTCTTGGTGTGGGATCGCGAGGACCCGAGCCTGGCCCGGCTCGCGTCGAGCCTCGAGGATCATCTCGGCGGCGAGGTCTGGTACCTCGAACCCGACTGGGGCTCGGGCAGCTCTCAGGCGCCGCGGCGTACCCCGTAGAGGTCGCCCAGCTCGTCGAACGCCGCGTTGATCTCGGCCATGCGCTCCTCGGCGCGGCGGCGGGTCAACTCATCGGCACCTGCGTGCAGGTCGGGGTGGTGGCGCTTCACCAGCGTCCGGTGCCGGCGGGTGATCTCGGACCAGGTCGCATCGGCGGTGAGCCCCAGCACCATCCAGGCGACCGACGCGTCTTCGGGCCCGTGCCCGCCGGGCCCCTCGCCGCCGCCCGCGGCGTGGATCGGCGAGTCGGAGCCGGGGTTCGGGGAGGGCTGTCCCGAGTTCGGGGGAGGCGGGTCCGGGAGACTGCCCGCCGGAGGTACCCGCGGGCCCTGCGAGCCGGAGCGGGACGCTGCGGCCGAGGAATCGGCTGACCAGGAGCGGCCGGGGGTCGGCTCCAACGTGGCTTCGGCCAGCCGAAATCCGCTGGGAGCCTGCGCGCCGAAACGGCTGGGCATCGCCGCCGCCAGCAGGGCTTGACGCTCGCGCGCCGTCTGGACCGCGCGACGCAGCACGTGCTCCAGATGCGGGTCGGGGTCGGGAAACTCTAATTCGACCGTGCTGTCGACCAGTTCGTAACCGAATTCGTCTTCCCAATCGGACATCGCCGCCCGGGCCAGCGAGTAGGCTACGGCACCATCCGGTCGGACGATCAGCAGCGGATACGGCTCGCCGCGTGCCGAGCCGCCTTCGGCCCGCGCACGGTATTCACGCACCGCGCGGAGCACGGCGTCCAAGGGGTTCCCGGGACCGAGCGGACCGGCAAAATCCTCGGGGGTCAGTACCACCTTCTCCGGATGGATGATGATCGCGGCTTCGGTGCATTCCACATAGATCGGACGGCGACGCGTCCCATGCGGCCCGTCGTAGGGGATGATCGCATAGGAGCGTTCCCGTCGGGAAACCGCCTCCCGCAACGCTGCCAGCTCCGCACGGCCGGCTTCGATCTCAGCCCGTAGCCGCGCCGCCTCCTGCTGGCTGGCCGCCATCGCCTCCTCGCCCGGCACCCGCGCCTCACGCAGATCCGCCGCCTCCTGCCGCAATTGCTCCCAACGCCGTTCCAGACGCCGGATGTGGTCCTCCAAATGACTCAGCTTCAACCGGCCTTCGCTGATCCGAGCGGTCAGTTCCCCCCGCTGCTGTTCCAGGATCTCCTGCCGCCAGAGATAGTCCTCCTCCTCTTCGACCAACTGACGGAGCTGCTCCTGCTGCTGCTCTCGCTGCTCTTCCCGCTGTTCGTCGATCGAATCGGCATGGACCCGCGCCTGCTGGACCACCAGCACCAGCAGCACGATCAGGGCCCCCATCATGCAGATCAGCACGGCCAGGAAGGGGAACAGGGAAACCCCGGTATCCGAGTTGCGAACGCGCCCGCGTCTCATGCCGCCCGTTCCTTGAAGGTCGAGGGTTTCAAGTCGACCGGCGTTGATTTGGCCGACGTCGCACTGCCGCGTGCCGTCATCATGTGGATCGCCGCCGACAGACTTAACAGCACCTCCTCAAACCGCCCCGTATTGGCCAACGCGTCCAGGTTGTCGTTCAGTGATTTCTCCAGCGTCATCACGTCGCCCGTGGCCTGCGCCACCTGGCTCATCACCTCGCCCTGACGGATCAGCTCCCGCTGCTGCTCTTGCATCCGCCGCGCGTTCTCGGTCAATGCCACCTGCAGTTGTTCCCAACGTTGCTGGGCACGGTCGGAAGCCTGCGTTTCCACCTGAGCCATCCGTTCCGCATGGCCGCGGAGCGAGTGTTCCAGCGCTTCCTGGATTACCGTCTGGATTCGTTCGCCCGAGGTGACCAGCAGTTGGGCCCACTGCTGCTGGCTGGTTTCAAACGTGGCCGCCCACAATTCGGTCTGACGTTCGACCAGCGTTTCGCTGGCCGCGATCATCTGGCGGCACATGCGCCCGATCGCGTTGACCGCCGGATCCTGACCACCCCCTACCTGCTGGAATCGGCCGACCAGTAAATCGGCAGCCTGCAGATCCACCATGGACAGCAGCTGGTTCTCCATCCGGTCGATCAAGAACATCACAAACATCAGGATGATCGACAACGACAGGGCCAGGGCCGTGGTGTCGAAGGCCACATACAGCCCCGAGAGCAGCCCGTCCATCGCGCCTTGGATGTCGGTCGCCAGTTGCTGGGCATCCAAGTCGCCCAAGGCCTGGGTGATGCCGATCACGGTTCCCAAGAATCCCAACATGGGGGTGGCCCAAATCAGGATGCGGACCAGGGCGAAACTGTCATGCTGGCGAGCCGCATCCAGATCGGCCAAGTATTTCAATTCGTCGTTCAACTGGCCCGCATCGCCCTGGCGATGCACGAAGCGGAGCCCGTCACGCAGGCGGCGGCACAGGTGCGAACTCCGAGCAACCGGCGGTAGCTCGGCCAGTTGCTTCAGCCGTTCCGGGGCCGCCTCCAAGGGGTCTCCGTCCAAAGGAGGGGGTTCGAGCGTGACCAGCTGCGTCCCCCAGAATTGCATCAGGACCTCGATCAGCTTCAGGCCCAGGGCAGCCAGCCCGACAAAAAACATGCCACTGGCTACGAAGGCTACCGGATGCGAAGCGAAATAGCGATGCATGGCCGGAATATTCAGGGGCCCCCGGTATATCAGGACATAGAACAGGCTCGTGGCAGCAGCTCCCAGCAGCATCGGCCAGCCCAAATTGCCCACGATCGCCAAGAGACCACTACGTTGATTTGATCGAGACACGCCATTCCTCCTGCAAACTCGAATACTCGCCCCGCCGCGGCGCATGAGTACCTCCGACTTCCTCAGAATCGGCCCCATCGTTACATTGAGGTTAATCGGATTTCACGGAACCGCGCGAAACCAATTTACTGACAAGATTGGGAGAATACACCAAAGGTTTACCGGCGTCACGGCCGATAATGCCCTTGTCCCAACGAGAACGAGTCAAGGCAAGCCTCGCTCGCTACTCAGCTGTCCCCCCGACGCTGAGTGCCAGCGAAGCCGTTTGAAAGCCATCGCGTATTCCCAGGGGGGGAGAACGAGCCCGGTGCCGCTGTCTGGCGGTCGCCGGGCTTTTTTCGTTTCCCCCCGCCTTGCGGGCGCTGCTCGTCCTCGCGCGCGCTTACCCGTCGCTACCGGCGATCGGTTCGTGCAGGGACATTTGCACGTCGTCCAACCAAACTTCCCCCACGCCGGTCAATTCGAAGTGGACGCTGGCGTCCGTATCCCGGGGGGCTGCTCGATACAGCACGAAATGCTGCCAGGTGCCGGGTTCGTAGATTCGCAATGCCAAGGCTTCGCCGGTGAGCGAATCGACGATGCGCAATCCGTCACGGCCGCCCTGTATCGGTTCGTCCAGCCGGACCCAGCCATGCACCCGCAGCAGCTGGCCCCGCCGCATGGGCACGGAGGGGGTGCTGATGCGTAACGGCGGCGATTCGAACAACGCGGGCACCGACGCCGAGGGGCTGGATACTGTCAACCGCAGGCAGCGATTGCCGACACGCGGCCAGCGGTCATCCAACTCGACCCGCGTGGTCAGTTCCCGGGTTTCGAAGGCTTGGTTCTGCCAGCCGGTGGCCTGCAAATGCTCGAGATTCTCGAAATCCCCCGCCGGCAACAGGTTTTCACTCCAGCCCTGGCCCGCTTGTAAACGCCGCGCCATCTGCCAGTGCAACGGCAGGGCGGGGAGCCACACGCAATAAGGACTAGCTGCCGGAGAAGGAAAGGCCTCGGCCGCCGAACGCCAATGCAGCCGGCCGACCGCCGCCAAATGATCCAACGCTCTGTCCGCAAAGTCATAACCGGCCCCGTGATCGTTGGAGCCCAACAGCATCTCGCCGTGCCGCAGATTCGCCCGCGCCTGCTCCAACCAACGTTCGGCCTGAGGCAGCGGCGGGGATTGGCCCACCACCGCGCGATGCAAGGGGTCCAATTGGTCCCAGCGATCGACTACGGCATCCCGGTGCAGTTGCGCAAACTCGCGCTGCTGGCCCGACAACGATCGGCTCAGATGGCTTAACACCAGCGAATCCTTGGTAATCGCGACCAGATGGATCCGCCCCGGTTCCTCCAGGTTCACGCGAATGCCCCCGGCCACACGCCGGTGTGTCAACGTGCGCAGCCCGCCCGGCCGGAGATGATAAACCTGAGGCGCATGGATTCCGCTGGGTACAACCAGCGACAACGGTCCGCTCGGCGAAGGGCCGAGCGTATACTGTTGCTGAGCATCCCGGTGCATAATCAATAAGAGCTGGGCTCGCTCGGTCTGCAACACACTCACCCGCAGATCCTCGCCCTCGGTTTCCACCTCGGGCCGACGGGTTCCCGCCGCCGCCCAGGGCTCGATCACCCGCAACTCCAGATTCAACTGACGCAGCAGTCGCGCCCGCCGCTGCGATTCCCCCGCCTCGCCGTCCAGACGCATGTGCGAGGTGAACAACAGCCCCCGCGCCCCGCTGGCAATCGCTTCATACGCCATCTGGCGTACCTGTCCCGGTTCCACCGCCATCGACAGCGGCCAACCCAATCCCAAGGCAGCCCACTGCTCCACCAGCGGGCCAGGCGGTTCGGTCTGGATCGTCGCCCAAATCGGAGTTCCCGGCCGAGCCAGCGTCGGATACTGCTCGAGCCAGCGGCCATAGCGAGCCAAGGATAAACTGGTTCCGATCGGCTCCGCGTGCGCGATCAGAAAATTCACCAAACGGCTGTAGTTCCAAATCCGCCCACGCGCCTCGGCAATCAACGGCCGTTCGGGCCGCGGGTCGAACGCTCGCAACTGACTGGCCTGCTCCCGCACGCGTTCCAAATGCGGTTCCTCCAAACCGCTCCCCAAATGCCATGCCAACACCCGGTCGTGTGCCGCCGTGATCTGACCCCCGTCAGGCGGCGGTGCAATCAACCACAGCTCCAACCGCGCCGCTTCCTGCAGCTCGTGGGCTGTGGGCGCGGCCGACAACTGCACCGTGTTGAATCCCAACGACTGGAGCCATTCCAACGATTCACCGTTGCTCTGGATCACTCGCGGAAACAGGGGGCCGCCGTCGGCAATCAACGAAGTGCCGCTTACCCGCGCTCCCCCGTCCGAAGGGATCGCCGCCCGGTCGGACCCGGATACCAACCCCGCTTCCTCGTCCGACTCGCCGACTCGCGTGTGCGAAGTGAGACGCGCCACCGGAACCTGACCCCTGAACTCCAAGGCGTCCAACCAGATGTTGCTGGTGCCCACGCCGCCATAAGCATTCAAGACGACCATGTCCACATAAGCTTCGCGGTCCGTCACGCTCGGGCCGTACTGCGAACGCAAGACACGAACTTGACGCTCTAACAACAGCTCGGGACGCTGGATTCGTAACTGCTGCCACGAACCGCTTTGCTGGTAAATGTCCCCCCGCAACAAAGCCGTCAAGGGCTGACCGGTTCGCGGATCCACCGTCCGGGGGAATACAACACGGGCCATGAACTGAAATCCCGCACGATCCGCCATGACCCATAAACTGGGCGACCATTCCGGGATCACACGCGACGGCGTAATCTCGCGGACCATGTACGCGTAGGTGCCCTGGCCCGCCACGATCCGGAAGTGCTCACTGGCCTCGCGGTACCGCACGACTTGATCATCTCGGCGGTGGTCCAGCAGCTGAACCGGGCCATCCGCATCGGCCAGTCGCCATCCGATCAGGGTATTCGATTGCCGCGGTTCCGAGTGTAAAGGCGTGGGATAAGCAGACGGCGGCAGGATCGCTGGCAGGAGCAGGGCCAGCGACCACAGAGCCATTACGAGGGGCTGATGCCAACCGATTTTGCGTACCATTCGCCCCAAACGAGCCCGCTGGCAGGCAAGACTCAGCCTCAAACCAAATAAACACCACCTCAGCAGAGCCGCAGGTTCACCGCTTTGACCAGGGGACGGAGGGGACGTCCTCTTGTGGCGGTGGATCATGGAGCTGCCCGCTGGGTTGCGGAGGGGGGGTTGGGAACGATCGACAGGAACGGGGCTTGTACCACGCTTCGCGTTTCGGGAATAGATCAATCCGTTGCCTTTTGGCGACATGCGGCGGAATTCGGGCGGGGAAACATGAGCGCAAACCGTTTGCAACGCGTGGGTTAGGTCCAACGGTCTCCCGTTGCCCGCGTTTGGTACGAAATCTGCACCGGATCCCAACCCCATGTCATCCGGGAGCGTGCGAGCATCCCGGACCGCCACCTGCTATAGCGAGGAAGTTGTATGCCCCCGACAACGCGTCAACAGAATGCTGCGGCCAGCAACCACGAACTGGCAGAACTGGTAAACGCGGTGTCCGAATTGCCGTCCGAATTCGCGGCTCGCTTGGAACCCCTCGTGCAACGGGTCCTGGAACGCAACCGGCAGCGACGTCGGGTCCTGGGCCAATTGCAGGCGGCGGTAGGCCAGCTCCGCCAGGATGTGGCTTATCTGGTCTTCGATCTCGAAGCGACTCGCCGCGAACGCGATCGCGAACGCGGCCCACGCGGCTGAGAGCTGGTTGCAGAACGTGCGTGGCGCCCGGGAACGCTGCCGTTGCCGGGCGGGAGGGCGATCACTACGAGGGGCAGGCCTAGACCTGGCGCCAGCCCTCGCGGTACTCTCGGCGAATCAGGCTGTCCGCTTCCGGCGCGTTGGTGGCCCGCAATGCCTGGGCGTCCCATTCCAACTTCTTTTCCAGCCGGTAGGCGACGTTGCCCAAATGGTTGGCTTCGGTCAGCCAGGCCGAGTATTCAAAATCGGCCATGGTCGGGGAACCCGTCTTGCAGCCGGCCAGCCAATCGGCGTAGATCGAGCCGGGCTGTGGCAGGTAGGGCTCGGGGGGTGTGAAGTCAGCAAAGTCGTCTTCCGGCAGCAGCACGTGCCGGCCATAATCGGACAGCAGCATGCCCTTCTCACCGATGAACAGATGCCCGCTACCCCACTGCGGGATCTTGCCTTCACGCCAGATCTCGGGGCGATTTTCCCCCTGGTACCACGTCATTTGGACGGCAGGGCGATCCCCGCGCGCGCCGAAGTGGTACGTCGCCTGCATCGACGCGGGGGCCAGCTCGGGATGCGGCGGCGGACCACTGGCCTCGATCGTGTCGGGATAGTCCAATCCCAAAGCCCAGAAGGGGAGGTCGTTATAATGGCTGCCCAGGTCGCTCATCGTGCCGCTGCCGAAATCCCACCAGCGGTACCATCGGGGCCCCGGAAAGTACACCGAGTGGAACGGGCGCTCGGGCGCCGGGCCCAGCCAAAGGTCCCAATGCAGGCCCTCCGGCACCGGCATCTCTTCCTCCGGACGATCCATCACCCGCACGATGTCGCCATGCCGCGCAGCCGCCTCGGGACTCTGCCAGCCCCAGGCTCGCGAGACCCACACATGGACCTCGGACACCGCACCGATCGCCCCGCTTTGGATGGTTTCCACCACCCGTCGATAGTTTGAGCCAGCGTGGATCTGGATACCCATTTGGGTGGCAACGCCGGCTTCGGCCGCAGCCCGCCGCACCTGCCGAGCTTCCCAAATGTTGTGGGTCAACGGTTTCTCGCAGTACACGTGTTTGCCATGCTCCAAGGCCATGATGGTCGGCAGGGCATGCGAGTGTTCGCACGTGCTGATCACGACCGCATCGAACGCGTCGGGCTTGTCGAACAGTTTGCGGTAATCGACTTCTTGGCGCGCGTGCGGATAGGGTTCGGCGGCCGCTCTCAAGGACGGTTCGAACACGTCGCACAGGGCCACGATGTTTTCGGAGGCCACGCCGTTGGTGTTGCCGCGCCCGCGGCCACCGGCACCGATGATGGCAATATTCAGCTTGTCATTCAGATTGCGGCCCCGCAGGATGGCGGGTGCGGCGAACACCCCCGTAGCTCCCGCAACCAGCGAACGGTTGAATTGGCGGCGGGTCCAGCCCGCGGTCCCGGCCTTACGGCGATCCTCAGACCCCGTTGTCATGTGCGTGTCTCCCTGTGGACAAACCTGGAAATCGAACGCTGCACCCCGCCGGTATGACGGGGACAGACTCACCTGACCTCTATTGTGGACTGTGGGAACGCCGCTGCCCAGCCTCTCAACGAATGTCCGGATGCCGGGGCGGGGACTCGTCCCCACGGCTCCGACGCAACCCGAAGTAGCCCAAGCCATCGACGATCGTGTCCACCAGCCACCATTCGACAAAGATCAAAAGGACCGGACCCACAAACATCATCATCTGCTCGACGCCCCGGTTTCGCAGGAACGCCGGTCCCAGGGTAGCCACCACCGGGTACATCCGTACCACCATCACGCTGTTCAGCACCAGGAACAGACAGCTGAACAGGCAGGTCAGGACCAGAAAGCCGCAACCATCACGGCGCTTCGAGGGGGATCGCAGCTTCAAATCTTCGCCTGCCTCAGGCTAGGGGAAACGGCAAAACCAGAGCCAACACGATCGTCGCCAGCAGACTGCTCGTCGCCAAGACCACCAGCATGATCGTCCATGACTTTAACGCCTCGACCTCCGTCAGCCCACTCATTTTGGCAAAGATCCAGAAGCCGCTGTCGTTCATCCAGGAACCGACCAGCGCGCCGCCGCCAATCGCGGTGGCCAAATACACCGGGTGGAACCCGAGCGTCTCCGGGCTGGCAATCCCGGCCAGCATGGCCGAACCGGTGATCATCGCCACCGTGCTGGAACCCTGCGCGGTCTTCAATACGGCTGCGATGCTGAATCCCAACAGCAGCATGACCAAGCCCGTGCCGCCGACGCCGACGAACAGCTCCCGAATCGCGTCTCCCACCTGAGCCACTTCGAGCATATCCCCGAAGGCGCCGCCCGCCGCCGTGATCAAAATGATCACGCCCCCACTCATCAACGCACCTTCGACCGTCGTCGCCATCTGCTGCCGGGTGAGTCCGCGCTGGACAACCAAAGCTCCCATGGCGATCAGGGCGGCGGCCAACAGCGCCAAGTTCGCATTGCCCAAAACCTGCGTCAGCGGAGAACAACGCGCCAGCAGCTGGGCCCAGAAATCGCCGATTTCTCCCGGGCTCTCCAGTAAATGCGTTACCTGCTCGGCCGTCGGCTGAACGATGCCCGCACCCACCAATTGCTCGCGAACTCGCGTCCGCGCCACCGTCTGGACAATCGTGTTGGCGGATATCAACACCACGGGCAACAACACGGGCGCCAAACTCAACCAGAGCGGCGGCAATTCGGAATCCGGTAACGGAGGACGTTCGGTCTGGTCGCCTAACGAACGCATCGGAATCGGCATCCAGCGGTTCGCCAAATGAGCAAACAGCAGCCCCGCCACCGCCGCGGGAACGGCCACCAGAGTCCCGATCAAGATCAGCAGCCCCACGTCCACCCCTAACCGGCCGGCCATGATCAGCGGGCCAGGCGTCGGCGGTACCAGCGTATGGGTGATCGCACCCCCCCCGCCAATCGCCAGCACGTACAGCAAATAGTTCTTCTGCGTCCGCCGATACAACGAACGCCCTAAAGGGACCAACAGATAGAATACCGTGTCAAAAAAAACGGGCACCGCCAACACAAAACCGCTGCCCATCAACGCCATCGCCGCACGTTTCTCACCAAACACCCGCAAAAAAGCCCGCACAATGCGATCCGCCGCACCACTGTCCAACATGCATTTGCCGATCACAGCCGCCAAACCAATGACAATCCCGATATCTCCCGCTCGCGCCCCAAAGGCCCCAGCTACCCGCGATATCGATTCGGACCATGTGCCCTGTCCCAACAGACCCACCGCCAGGGCACTCACTACCATCGCCACAATCACCAACGTAATGAACGGATGGACCTTGACCCCAATGATCAAACCCAACACCAACACCATCGCAATCCCCAAGATCAGCAACGGCACCCCCACCGCGATCGAGGCATCCCCGTCCAGGGGCACCACCACGTCCGCAAGTGGACCCGGTGTACTCTCCGATGACTCGGATGAAGATGAAGATGAAGATGAAGATGCCCAGTGAGAGAGCGTTGCTGCCATGAGAACCAAGAGGACGGCGATCATCAGCCGGCGTCGATTCATTGCCGTGGTTCCTTCACCGAGCTGGGAGAACCTCGTTCACGGTCTCCAGCATGTCCGCTCAGCTGTCCTGCATTTCGAGGCCTTCGTAAGTGCGGCGATCCTGCGGGTGCCACAGGGGATATCCCATGCGGATGCGACGAGCCATCACTTCCAGTTTCTCATCCGACCCGGGAAGGGCTCCCGTGGCTTCGTAAGACT
>SLMF01000111.1 GCA_007133715.1 Planctomycetaceae bacterium | reverse complement strand
GGCCGACGGTTTGGCGTTGAGTTCGCGGGAGCCGCAGTTAGTGGTCTTTGCGACGTTTGCGGCGTTTGTCGAGGGCATTGCCCGCGAAGGCCTGGACATGTGGCGGTATCAGCGGAACTTGAACGGTGTGAACGAAGGTCTGAACGTGACCATGCATTTGTCGCATGTGGGCGCCTGCACGGGTCGCGACCATTTCTCCGGTTGGTCGTTGGACTGGATCAACATGGCGTTGACCTATCTGCCGTACCTGCATCGATTTTACGCCCCGGCGGATGCCCGGGCGGCTTTCGTCGCGGTCCGGGACCTGGCGGCCCATTACGGGGCTCATCTGATCGGCATCCCAAGGGACAACGTGCCGGTTTTGGAGAAGCAGGACGGTTCCGGGCCGCTGTGGGATCAGTATTCGGAGTGGGAGCCGGTGACGGTGTACCGTCAAGCGGCGGGTGCTCGGCAGGCGATCCTGGCCCTGGGATGCACCGCATCGCTGGGCGGCGAAGCGTTTGACGTCTTGGCGGGTGAAGGCCGAGCGGTGGACGTGTTGATCGTGAACGGCCTGCCCTTGCCGGATCAGGTTCTCGAAAGCATCCTCCAGAAGTATCCGGCCGGTCTGGTGACCATCGAGGATGGTTTGATCGGCTGTGCCCGCTCCGGCTTACGCGGTTTGGCGGGGCTGGTGTCCAGCACGGCCGCCGGGACCGGTGTCCCGCTGGCTCACATCGGGATCACCGATCCCCGGATCGCCCCCAGCGACGGTTTCCAGGAGACCTGGGAGCACTTCGGCATCACGACCGAGAGCCTGCTGGAAGCCCTGCGATAACACCCAGCGCGTGCTCGCTCCGCTCCGCCGCAATCAAACGGATTGATTGCGGCGCACGGCGAACAAGAACGACCCAATTCCGGGCAAACGGGAGCCGTTCGGCAGCGTCGCCATAAGACGAAACGGCCACTTGTAGAAGCGGCATCTTGCCGCTTTCCTCTTTCCTTATCGCCGTTGAAAGCCGCGTCTACGGCGGCGCGGCTGGAAACTTCGTGAAACATTTCACGATCTTTGAGGTGAGGAGTGCAGCGTCCTCGACACGCGGTAGGAATCAACCTCCCGCGCGCCGCCAGAAGTCGGCGTGGGCCGTCATCCCGAGTAGTTCATACAAGTGTATCAGCTCGGCACGGGCTTCGCTGTCGTGCGGGTTGCGACCGGCGCGACGCTCCAGCGTGTGGATCCGGACTCGTGTATCCAGGATCGTCTGGTGTAGGGCCAGATGGTGTTCCGCCTGATCTCGTTCCCCCTGCCGCGCGCAGACCTGTCCCAACACGTAGTGGGCGTGGAAGTTCATGGGATCGAGTTCGAGCAATCGGCGGAGCAGCGTCTCGGCTTCCGGCAGGCGATTCTGGCTCAGCAGCAAGCGACTGCGGACCAGCATGGCCGTGGTGGCCTCCGGATCCTCGTCCAGGATCTGTTCGAGGATCTCGGTCGCCCGGGTCGTATCGCCTTCCAGCATCAGGAGTCGGGCATAGGTCAGGGGATGTCGTTCTTTCAGATCGGGGAGTTGCGTTTGGAGCAGGTTGAATTGTTCCCGCGCCGGTCCGCGTTCACCGAGGGTGATCAGCGTATTGACCAATTTGCGGCGGTCCTCGACGGCGCCGGTTCCATCGCGTTGGAGCACGTTCTGCAGCGCTTCCACCAAGCTTTCGTCATAGCCGCCGTCTTCGTACACCATGGCCATCCAGCGCCAGGGCTCGGGGTCACGCGGGTCGATTTCTGCCAGCTGCTGGCAAAGTTCGAGCACCTCTTGTTCGCGTCCCAGGTCGTAGCGTAAGCGGACGGCCAGCCAGAGGACACGGACGTGTTCGGCGGTACCTTGGCTCTTAAACAGGGCCGGGTCGGTCAGCCAATCGGCCTGGGCCGGTTTTCCGCAGTGGATGAACACATCGATTGCGGTCAGCAGATCTTCCAAGCTGCACGCGGAAGGGCGGATCTGGTGGAGCAGTTTCTCGATTTCCGTGGCATCGCCGATGCGTTGATCGTGGTCGTACACGCCACGCAGCGTCAGTGTAGCGCAGAGCAGGAGCCGTGCCGCATCGTCATGGGGGGCTCGGCCGCGCAGATACTCTCGCAGCAGGGATTCCGCTTGCCTCAGTTCCGCGAGCGAATTGGCCGGATCGTTCGCGACGGATTGAAGCACGGCACGTGCCTGGTTCAGGAGCGGTTGGCCGGGATCGGGCAGCAGTCGCCCAGAGGCCACCAATGCGAGGGTAACGCCGACGGCCAGCAGGGCGAGGATTAAGATTCGTCCCAATCGATGGCGGAACTCCGGATCGTCTCGGGGCAGTGCCCGTTCAGGGTTGTCGCCCCATCCCTTCGACCAGTTCATGGGTTTGGCCTTGTGTGAGTTCGGGGAAGACTTCCGTGCGTCCCAGGGGCCAGGTGACCGTCACGTCGATCGGCTGATCATCCACGGCGGGGAACACGATTCGCGGATCGAAGTAAGACAGGTACCCCCCTCCTCCTCGGACCCAGAAATGCAGACGTCGGTCGCCGAACGCTGCCGAGACTTTCGCGCCGATCGCATCCGGGTTCGAATCGACCCCCCGCAACAGAACCCGCACCCAATGGGCAGGCGGATGGCGATTGCGGAGCACGACCACGGGGTCGTTCTGGTGAACGATCACCAGATCCATCCCGC
>SLMF01000475.1 GCA_007133715.1 Planctomycetaceae bacterium | reverse complement strand
GGCTGCGGTAAACGCCCTGGATTTCGCGGAGGAGGTATTCCTGCACTTCTTCTTCGCCCGACACGCGGAGGATATCGTGGGGCACCAGGGGCCCGTCGACCAGGGCCTGACCGGCATGCACAATATCGCCGGAGTGGACGAGGAAGCGTTTGCCGTGGGGCACCAGGTGTTCGCGTTCGATTCCGGCTTCGCTACGGACCACGATGGAGCGTTTTCCGCGGCGTTTTTCCGCCAGGATCTCGACCTCGCCATCGACTTCGGCGATCACTGCCGGGTCCTTCGGCTTGCGAGCCTCGAAGATTTCGGTGACGCGGGGAAGCCCGCCGGTGATGTCGGTGATTCCCGAGGTTTCTCGAGGGGTTTTGGCCAACACCGCTCCGGCGACCACCGCGGCGCCTTCGATGACCTCGATGTGGGCCCGCTCGGGCAGATAGTAGACGTCCAGCGGCTTGCCTTCGGCGTCTTCCAACACGATCTGGGGATGCAGCTCGCCCTTGTGGTCCACGATCAACCGGCGGACATTCCCGCCCGGATCGCGTTCCAAACGCATCGTCTCGCCCTCGACTACATCCTCGTAACGTACCTTACCCGAGACTTCGGCCAGAATGGGGATGCTGTGCGGGTCCCACTGGCAGAGCACCTGCCCGGTCTTGACCTCCTGGTTCTCCTCGACCATCAACTCGGCACCGGTGGGCACATCGTATTTTTCCAGCTCGCGGCCTTTGGGGTCCAGCAGCGAGATTTCGCCATTGCGGGTCAGCACGATCAAACGGCCTTCCTCGTTGCGGACGAAGTGCATGCGGACGAATTTGACCACGCCCGATCGTTTGCTGCGTGTCTCGTTCTCCTCCACACTCGTATTGACCGTCCCGCCGATGTGGAAGGTGCGCATGGTCAGCTGGGTGCCTGGCTCGCCAATGCTCTGCGCGGCCAGGATCCCGACCGCCATGCCTTCTTCGACCATGGCGTGGGTGGACAGGTCCATGCCGTAGCAGCGTCGGCAGACGCCCAGCGAGGTTTCGCAGGTCATGGGGCTGCGGACTTGAATCTTTTCCAGGCCCAGTTCCTCGATCTTCCGCCCGATTTCGGGGGTGATCATTTCGTTTTCCCGCACGATGACTTCGTCGGTGATCGGATGGACGATGTTCTTGCGGCTGACCCGCCCGTTGATGGCTTCGGACAGTTTGACTTCGACCTTTTCGCCCCGGTAGATGACGCCTTTGGTGATTCCCTGGGTTGTGCCGCAATCTTCCCAGCTGACCACCACGTTCTGGGCTACGTCGGCCAATTTCCGGGTGAGGTAACCCGAGTCGGCCGTTTTCAGGGCCGTATCCGCCAAGCCTTTGCGGGCGCCGTGGGTCGAGCTGAAATACTCCAGCACGTTCAGCCCCTCGCGGAAGTTGGCTTTGATCGGGTTCTCGATGATCTCGCCGGTGGGTTTGGCCATCAAGCCCCGCATCCCGGCCAGCTGGCGGATTTGTTCGATCCCGCCACGGGCCCCGGAGTGGGCCATCAGGTAAACCGGGTTGATGTAGCCCTTCCCGCCGCGGTCGTCCGATTTCATGGCTTCCATCATTTCCGCCGTGATCCGCTCGCGGGAGTGCGTCCAGGTGTCCAGCACCTGGTTGTAACGCTCCTGTTCGGTGATCACACCGCGATCATACAGTCGCTTGTACTTGAGAACCTGCTTTTCCGCCTCGGCGATGTGCCGGATCTTGGTCACCGGCGTGACCAGATCGTCGGTGGCGAAGGACAACCCGCTGAGCGTACTCTGCTGGAAGCCGACGGCGTTCATATCGTCCAGCAGCTTGATCGTAGCTCGCCGACCCAACCGCTGGTAGCAGTCGGAGATGACGGTGGCCAATTCGCCCGAACGCAAGGGGATGTTGTAGAAGTCCATCCCATGAGGCAGGCTCATGTTGTAAATCACCCGCCCCACCGTGGTCTGGATCCGGTCGCCCGGCTTGCCGGCATCGTCCTCGGTCTTGACCCGCCGATCGCTGGGCAAGCGGACTTCGATCCGGGCGTGGAGTTCGATCTTGCCCAGCGAGTAAGCCAAGTCGGCTTCCTCCATCGTGGCGAACTTCATGCCGTCGCCCCGCCGGTTGGGCAGTTCCTTGGTCATGAAGTAGCAGCCCATCACGATGTCCTGCGAAGGACTCATGATCGGCTTGCCATTGGCCGGACTGAAGATGTTGTTGGTGGACATCATCAACGTGTGGGCCTCGACCTGCGCCTCGATCGACAGGGGCAGATGCACGGCCATCTGGTCGCCGTCAAAGTCGGCGTTGAAGCCACGGCAGACCAGCGGGTGCAGATGGATCGCGTTGCCCTCCACCAGGATCGGCTCGAAAGCTTGGATGCCCATGCGGTGCAAGGTGGGCGCGCGATTCAAGAGCACCGGATGGTTCTGGATCACCGATTCCAGAATGTCCCAAACTTCCTCGTCCTTCCGCTCCAGCATCTTCTTGGCACTCTTGATCGTGTCCGCATGCCCCAACTCCTTGAGCTTGCGAATGATAAAGGGCTGATACAGCTCCAATGCGATCTTCTTGGGAAGACCGCACTGGTGCAACTGCAATCGCGGCCCGACGACGATCACGCTGCGGGCCGAATAATCCACGCGTTTGCCCAGCAGGTTCTCCCGGAAACGACCCTGCTTGCCCTTGATCATGTCGGTCAG
>SLMF01000553.1 GCA_007133715.1 Planctomycetaceae bacterium | reverse complement strand
GTAGCTGTTTACGAGCAAGTACAAAAAACACGAGGGCATTTCGGGTGGTATCCAGCGGCCTTCACTGGGTGGGGGGATGCGGGCCGGGAGGAACCGAGCTGAGGATGCCAGCGTCTGACAATTAAAGGTGTGTCGGTTGTGAGTTGAGCGCGAGTCAAGCGAGCGGTCGAGAGTGAGGTCCGAGATGTTTGGTATACCCCTATCGGCGAAGGCAACGGGTCGGCGAGCCCGCAAGGCGCGCCGGCGTCTCGCTCCCCGTCGTCTGACGCTGGAAACGCTGGAATCACGCCGCGCCTTGTCGATTTCAGGCACCCTGATCGAGGATGCGATCTTTCCGGCAGGCAACCGGGACGAGCACCGCTTTCAGATCAGCGAACAGAATCTGGAGTCGGCGGGAGGCCAGTACCTTGTGACGTTGGCCCTGTCCTCCGGCAGCGGGCAGTTCCAGCCGCGAGCGCGGTTGTATTCGCCCACGCAGACGCTGTTGGGCGGCGAGTTAAGTGGGGGTTCCAAATCGCGGTTCACACTTCGCGATCCGGGCGAATATGTGATCCAAGTCCGCGATGACAACGATCGCGACACAGGCTACTACAGCCTTGCGCTCGAGGGTTTGAATCCGCCCAGTGCGAATGCACGGACGATCGAAGTGGGTCAGGTGCAGCACGGGACGCTGGCGGCGGGAGGGATCCATGTCTACCAGTTCACGGCCGAAGTGGGCGATGTGGTGGTGATCGCGTTGGCCGAAACGAATGTCTCGTCGGTGGGTTATCATCCGCGAGCCGAGCTGTACCATTCGGGTTCGGGGGATCGCATCGGGATGACCTCGGCGACGACGGGCACGACGATCCGTGAGCTAACGTCGGGGCGCAAGTACATTTCGCCGCCTCTTTCCCGGGCCGGAACGTACCTGATCCAGGTGTTTGACAACGACTACAGCGACACGCACAGCAACGGTTACCACCTGGCGTTGGAGGGCCTGCTTCCGGCGAGTCCGCAAGCGGAGTGGATCGTTCCGGGCGAGTTGCGGAGCGGGGTGGTCGAGCGGGGTCACATCGACACGTATCGCTTTACGGGCAACGCGGGGGACGTGATCGCCGTGTCGCTCTCGGACCACGTCACGGGATTGCAGCACCAGTTGTGGGCTCAGCTGTTTTCGCCTGCGGGCCAGCCGGTCTCGAAGTTGTCAGGCACTTCAGGTCCCAGCCAGGTGGAGAACGGTTCGCGGGTGCTGTTCGCCTTGCCGGAGACAGCGACCGTTTCGAATCCGTACGTATTGCAAGTTCATGACAACAATTTCACGGATCGCGAAGCGTATGGGCTGATGGTGCAGAGTCTGAGTCCGCCGAGTGCGGGGGCACTGCCGCTGGCGGCGGGTCAGCCGCGGACCGGCAGGCTGGACGAGATGGGCCAGGTCAACGCCTACACCTTCACGCTGACGGCTGCGGATCTCGAGCGTGCCGGCGGCCGTTATCCCGTCAAACTGAGTTTGGAATCGCGGGACACGGTGGCTTACAAGCCGCGGGCGTCCTTGTTCTCGCCGATCGGTCAGGTGTTGGACGAGGTGCGTGCGGGGCGGTCCAAACAATGGGAGTTGACCCAGCCCGGCACGTATGGGGTGCATGTCCACGATGACGACTTTACCCATACCAGCCAGGAGTTGATTTTGCGGGGGCGGGCCCCGGAATACGTGCTGGAACTGCACGACATCCTGCCGCCGCAGGTGGAGAGCCTGACGGTCAGTTCCGGGTTGCTGACCGCGGCCGATGCGGGCTCGCGGTGGAACGCGACGGTGGTGTTCAGCGAGACGATGCAGACCGCAACGGTCCCCTCGCTGGTGTTTACACCGACGATTGCCAGCGGCACGTCGCCGACGCTGACCGCGCCGTCGGCGGGCATGTGGAGCCAGACGCATCTGCCGAACGACACCTGGACGGTCGATTACGAGGTCGTCGACCGGAATGTGGAGATCGCCACGGTGCGAGTCGGCGTAACGGGAGCCCGCGACCTGGCCGGGAACCTGCAGCAGAGCTACTCGGGTCAGCCGGTTTTGCAGATCGACACCCGCAATCCCAGCCTCACGCAACGTTCGCCGGGTCATCAGGCGACGCGCGTGCCTTGGGACACCGATCTGGTTTTGACTTACCACGAACCGATTCAGATCGGCACGGGGTGGATCCATCTTCGCCGCTTCGAGAACAGTCAGATTGTGCAGAGCATTTCGGTCGCCGATCCGGGGGTGACGGTGTCGGGCTCGCAGGCGACGATCCGGATCGCGGACCCGCTGGCGGACGATACCCGCTATTATGTCGAGCAGGCGGCGGGCGCGTTCCTCGATTTGGTCGGCAATCCGACGGCAGCGCTCGAGGGCTCCTCGGGTTGGAGTTTTACCACCATCAGTATCCCCGGGCTGCATCCGCCGTTCGTTGCTCGGAGTCTGCCCGATCGCACGTTCCCAGCGGGCGCGACGGGCTACCAGGTGGACCTTCAGGGCGTGTTTGACGATCCGGATATCCCGGCCGGTGACGTCTTGACCTTGCATTATGACGACGCGACGGACAACACGAACCCGGGCATGGTCAGCGGTCAATTGGAGGGCGAGACGCTGATCCTGACATTCGCCTCGGACGCGGCCGGTTCCGCCGAATTGACGGTGCGGGCCCGCGATCTGGCCGGCCAGACGGCCAGCGAGCGGTTTAC
>SLMF01000078.1 GCA_007133715.1 Planctomycetaceae bacterium | reverse complement strand
GGTGTTTGTAACTCGAGCCGCTGCGAGCGTCAAGGCTTGGTGCGGCGCCGCTGCAGGAATCGGCGGAATCCGTGGTGTCGCGGGGGAACCGCCCCCTCCGGATTCCCCTGGCCCGCCTTTTGCTTTAGAATCCGTGCTGGCAAGCGAAGGTGCGGCGCGCTTCGAGGAGATCTCCCATGCATCTGAATATTCTGCTGACTTCGAACCAGATCCGCGGCATCGATGGCACCGGGGGGCTTGGCGATGTTCCGGTCGGCTTGGCCAAAGTTCTCCTGGCACGCGGCGATGTCGACATCCGTTTAGCCATGCCGGGCTTCGACGAGGTCACGGTAGACAAGCTGGACGACCGGTTTGCCGACTCGCATCTTGTGTGGCAAGGGCTGCGCGTTCCCTTGGGTTCGGAGATCGTGCCGGTGGACGTGTACGAGGTCGAACTACCCGATTCGACGCCACCGATCCGCGTCTACCTCCTGCGCTGCCCCCCCGTCTTCGATGTGCTGGATCCGGCAACCGGGCGGATCAACAAGAACACACCCGATAAAGCGATCCTGTTTTCGCGGGCGGTGGTGGAATTTCTACGAGTTTATGAACCGTTCCGCGTGGACCTGATCCATTGCAACGACTGGCACAGTGGGCTGATCCCCGTCTATTTGAACACGCTGTACCGGGACGATTTGTACCTGGGGCGCATCGCCACCCTGTTCACCAGCCACAACGCCGGTGGCGACGCCTATCAGGGGGGATTTCCCGAGCAGGGGGAACTCTTGCCTTGGGCGGGACTTGACGCCGCCGAAGTCTTTCAGGCCGGGGTCACCCCCTCGCTGTTCCACAATGATAAGTTCAACTTCTCGAAAGGCGGTTTCGGGTTCGCGGACGTGTTCAATACCGTCAGCCGCCAGTACCGGCACGAGCTGATGACACCGGCCTTTGCCGGTGGCTTGGAAGGCGTGTTTCAAGAGCGAGCTGGAGATTTCGCGGGCATCGTCAACGGACTGGACACCGCCGAGTGGGACCCGGCCACCGACCCGGCTCTGCAACAGCACACCTTCTCGGCGGACGAGCCCCTCGCATCGATTGGCGACAAGAAGCGGCAGATCCGGGGCTTGCTGCGGGAATGGCAAACCGGGTCCGGCAGGCCTCCGTGCTCGGGTCGCCAGCCCTATGCGTTGTTGCGGGATGATTCGATTCTGGTCGGGGTGGTGACGCGGATCGACTACCAGAAATACCCGCTTCTCCGCCGGGCCCTGGAACGCCTGCTGGACACCGAAAACGTGCAATTTGCGGTGCTGGGCAGCGCGGATCGCCATGATCCCTTGGGCCTGCAATACGAGGACGAGCTGCGCAGTCAGGCCGAGGCGCATCCCGACCAGTTGATGTTTTTTGACGGATTTGACATCCCCCTCTCTCACCTGATCTACGCCGCGTCCGAGATGTTCCTGGTTCCCAGCACGTTCGAGCCCTGTGGGCTCACCCAGTTGGTGGCGATGCGGTACGGATCGGTGCCCCTGGTACGCTCGACCGGTGGCTTGGTCGACACGGTCATCGACGAAGCGGACGCATCGCGGGGGGCCAGTGCCACGGGTTTCCGTTTCAAGGAACGCGTGGTCCCCGTCCGGATGATGGACCAGGACGCAGGTGCCGATGCGCTGGTCGCCCGGTTCCGGGAGGCGATCCGGCTGTACCAGCAGCAACCGGCCCGGTGGCAGCAGCTGATGCGAAATGGTCTGGGGCGAGATTCCTCGTGGACGATCCCGGCAGGGCACTACGTCCAACTGTACCACGAAGCGATCCGTCGCTGTGTGCCCCGCGTCTTTTTCCGTTGAAACGCCGTGAATCACTGACGAGTAAAGCGGCGGAAACGCGGGTCGGGAGACGACGGCCCCTTGCGAACATTGCCCTCCTTCTATCATCATCTTGGGGCAACGAACCGCAATCTCGAATATCGAATGAAAGGAAACCCGAGTTATGAAACGAAACATCGAAGACGCCTTCAACCTGCATCTGAACGCCGAATTCTACTCGTTCTACCTGTACCTCTCGATGGCGAACTACTTCGCGGCACAGAACTTGGAAGGCATGACCCATTGGATGCGGCTCCAGTCGGAAGAGGAGCGGATTCATGCCATGAAGTTCGTCGATTTCATCAACGACCGTAGCGGACGGGTGGTGTTGGCGCAAATCGACCAACCCCGCACGGACTGGAATAGTCCTTTGGAAGCATTCGAAGACGCCTACTCGCACGAGCAGTTGATCAGCAGCAAGATCAACGACCTGGTCGAATTAGCGAACCAGGAACGCGACCACGCCGCGCACCAGTTCCTCCAGTGGTTTGTTTCCGAGCAAGTCGAGGAGGAAGCGACGGCGTTGGGGATTGTCGAGCAACTGCGACGGGTGGGAGACAATCCGGTGGGGCTGCTGATGATCGACCAGCAGTTGGTCGGCCGGACCCCGCCCACCGATTCGGCTTCCGCATAACGACCCGGATCAGCGGGCGGCGGGAGTTGATATTGATCTCACCAAAAACCTCACCACCGCCGCGCCGTTGCATCCCCTGGTTCGGGCGTTTCTTCGGTCTGGGATTCGTGCTCAGCGCAGCGGTGCTCGTTATCGTAATCGATCTCAGCATCATACTCTGTGCTCGACTCGGCGACACCCTCGAATTTCATTGCCATCAAAGCGGGTTCCGATTACGAGTACG
>SLMF01000684.1 GCA_007133715.1 Planctomycetaceae bacterium | reverse complement strand
CAGCAGCCTGATCTCGATCTGGGCCAGTTCCTGGCTGATCGCCGCCTTGGCTCTGCTGGTGATTGTCCGAGTTCAGCCGTGGTATCGCCCGCAGTACGCGATCCCCCTGTTGGGGATGATTTTGGGCAACACGTTAAACGGCGTCTCGCTGGGGTTGGACCGTTTCGGCCGGGAACTCGAAGCCAACCGGGCACAGGTCGAGATGCTGTTGGCCCTGGGTGCCACGGCCTGGGAGGCGGCCCGGCAACCGGTCCGCGAAGCGGTGCGGACCGGCATGATCCCGACACTGAACGCGATGCTGATCGCCGGGATCGTCAGCCTGCCGGGGATGATGACCGGCCAGTTACTGGCGGGGGTGGAGCCGATCCAGGCGGTGAGGTACCAGTTGGTGATCATGTTCCTGATCGCCGCTGCTACCGCCCTGGGCACGCTCGGCGTGGTCCTGCTCAGCTTCCGCTGGGCCTTCACCACCGATCACCGCCTGGCTCGCTGAACCGTCTACCACATCCACTCGCCACCGACGGTGAAACCGTCGTACAGCACCGAACCGCTGTCGTTCAACCGGACGTTGCGTTCCTGCGGATCGAGCAGCTGAGGGATTTCCGGGTTGAAGTTCTGCCGGGCCAGGGCCATCCGGTCCAGGAACAGCAACTGGTAACCGCCGCGGATCGTGAAGTTCGGATTCACGCGGTAGGTGGCCATCGCACTGACCTCGCCGACAAAGGACACGCGGCTGCGATCGACCCGTTCTTCGGGCAGGAAGCGGTAGTCGATATTGCCGTCGATCCCCCAGATATTGGTCGTTTGTCGCGCGGCGTTTCCGAAGATGCCCGCCTTGCTCTCCAAACCCAAGTTCAACCCTGGCAGCAAGCAGACCCAGAGGTCACCCCCCAGCTGAAAGCCCGTGTTGCTGTTGCGCGCGTCCAGCTGATAATAACCCTCAACCACACCCGGGTCGCTCACCGAGTCGAACCGCAAGGCCTCGTTCACCTGCACTTGACGCACGCCCATCAACCAGGAGCCGTGCAGGTTGCAGGTCGGGCCCCGCCAGCGGCGGCGGTAGTTCAACTCGAAGTTGTTCAGCTGATGGTTCCAGCGGACTTCGTGCAGGCGGGCCAGATCGAACTGTTCCAGCCCCTCGGGCGAGTTGAGATCGGTGAACTCGCTGAACACCGACACCAGCCCGTTCGTATCGCTGGTGGCTCGGCCGACTTCGCTGTAGTCCAACAACCCCATGAACGTGAATTCCAGATTGCTGCCGGGCCCCGTCTGGTAAGCGAAACTGGCCCGCAACCCCGTCTGGTTGCTCGGATCGAGATCGGACGTGGTGATTTGGGGCGCATTTGTCAAGTCCTGGCTGAACACAAGTGACGGTCCGCCGACGTCCAGATTCATGAACACGGCTTCCATGTGGACGTCGAACCAGCGAGGCGCGCAGCACCCGCCTTCGCCGTAGGGAGCCAGAATCGTGCGCAAGCCGGGAAACCCCTGTCCCGTGCCGGAGCCCAAGCCCTGATGGCCCAGCAACCGGCCCGAGTGGCCATGGCGGCCCGACAGGCGACCCCCGTGCCCCGGCTGCTCGTAAACCATCGGCGGGTATCCCGACATCCCTGTTTCATCCGGCATCCCGGACCCATAAACGACCGGCGCCACCCCGCCGGGGTACGCTTGCCCGGGGACCATTGGCCCCGCCGACATCGGACCGGGATGCATCGCGCCCGGAGTCATCTGCGCCCGGGCTTCGATCTGCCCGGCGATTAGGAAAAGGGTCGCCACTATGGTGATCCACCGAACCCGTTGATCTGTCATCGAAGTCTCTCCACGGCACAAATGCAAGCCTGGTAGGCATTACCCCCCGAAACGGATACGGCCCGCTCGGAGTGGCTCTGCTCCGACGGAACGTCCATTCGGAAATCTCTATCGGCCCGGCACAATAGCTAGGATCAGCACTTACGGAATGGACCGAAAAAACCGCGCACACACCCCAGGCGACTCACACCGCGCAAATTAACGGCCGCTTGAAGATAAAAGGGATGCGGAGCCCGCTCGGGGGCCCACGCGACTTGGCACCGACCCGCTCGCGTCAACCGGCCGGCTCGCGTCACCCCCGTGCGTCTGGCGGAGGCCCGTGGTGCCATCCGACCGGGATGTGAAAATCCGCCACCAGGGGAAGATGATCGGAGGCTTGGCGAGCGATCTGGGTCCGTGAAGCGAAACTGTGGTCCAGACGCAGGTTGCCACGGTAGTAGATGCGATCCAGCGAGCGCATGGGCATGAAGGCGGGGAACGTTTTGACTCGCAACGCGGCCGTCTTGAAACCCACCGGTTCCAGGGTACGGCGGCCGAGTCGCCCCCAAAAATCATTGAAATCGCCCGCCGCAATCACCGGAGTGCTGGCGTGCGTGTGCCGCAGCGTCTCGCAACCCACAAAACGCCGCAACTGCAGCACCCGCTCGAAACCGGCCAAACCCAAATGAAAATTGAACAGCAGCACCGTTCGCGTGTGACCCTCGTGCCGGAGCCGGCAATGAGCCCACAAGGCCCGACGCCGCTTCTTCAAGGGAATCGTCAACTCCAAATGGCCGATGTCGGTCAACGGAAACCGGCTGAGAATGGCGTTGCCGTAGTGTCCCTCGCGCAAGACCACGTTCCGCTGGTAGGCGTGATGGTGCAACCCCAGCCGTTCGGCCAGCAGATCCACCT
>SLMF01000633.1 GCA_007133715.1 Planctomycetaceae bacterium | reverse complement strand
CGCTCGATGGTCTCGACAATCTGCCCGCGTTCCACACGTTTGAGGGTTCCGTTCAGCGGTAGCGCCAGCAAGGCTGCTCCCGATTGCTTGGCGGCCGCAAATACCCGGTCGATCCATTCGTCGGCCAGGCACGGCCGGGCCGCGTCGTGCACGGCGACCCACTCCAGCTCCGGCTTGACTTTCTCCAAGGCCTGACGCACCGATTGGACTCGATTGTCGCCGCCCAAGACGACATCGATGCCCAAGATGGCCACATTCGGCGCAAATTTCGCGAAGAAAGCCTCCCGATCCTCGGGGGCTACTACCAGGATCAGCTGGCCTACATCCTTCCGATTGAGGAATTTTTCGGCAGAATGCAGCCACACGGCGCGGTTGTCCAACGGCACATAGGGCTTGCGATAGTGCGGGTCCTTGAAGCGGCGGCTCTTGCCCGCCGCCGGCAAAATGACGGCAAAGCGGCTCACCCGACGTTCCTTTCTGCAGCAAGGGCGAAACGCATCCGCCCGACCAGATTCGAATTCCCTTCCTGCCGCGTGACCCTCCCGTCACGGGGATGCCCCGGCAGCCAACGGCGAAGTGTGGCGCAGGCTGCCGCCGCTTGTCAACCACCCCCCCCCCACCCCGCCCCACAGACAACCCCGGCTCGCTTGGCGCGACCACGCCAAACGACTACGATCACCTCTCGTTCCTCCGTCCGTCTGTCGGCAGGCTGCCCGGCATACGGTACGCCACTGAAAAGTGGCGTTGGATAAGAGCGGATTCCAATGCCTTTTTGGTGGGAGAAGGGCCCATGCCTGAGTCGATCGAACAGAAACGCACGGCGCACGAGGCCTTTTGGCGAGGTGAAGGGCCCAGCCTGATCCTGATCCCACCCGGTGAACAGGAACTGTACGATCTGGCCAATTACCCCGCCTGTTTTCGCGAGCCGGAACGGATGTGGCAGTCGGAACTCCGCCGTGCCGAACCGGTCGTCGATTGGCCCACCGACGGGATTCCCACCGTGCGGCCCAATCTGGGAGTGACCTTTGTCCCGTCCATGGCCGGTTTGGCCTTTCAGCTACGCGACGATTCGATGCCCTGGCCCGGCGAACCGCTGGATCGCGACGCGATTCGCCAGGCCCACGCGGTCGATGTGGATGCCACCCCAACCATGCGACTGGCACGCGAGTTTTACGAAATCCATCGCCAGAGCGGACGCACGGATATCGCGGCCTACCACGCAGATACCCAAGGCGTGTTCGATCTGGCCCATTTGCTGAACGGCGACGAGACGTTCTACGAAGTGGTGGACCCCGAGCAGGCGGCCTGGCTGGAGGAATTGTTGCAAATCTGCCACCAGCTGTTTACGCGGGTCACGCGAAAACTGAAATCCGAGTTGGACGAGCCGGCCTGCTCGATGCTCCACGGGCATGGCACCAGTCAAGGGGTCTACTTCCCCCATGCGGGAACCCGGATGGCGGAAGATACGGCGATCCTGCTGTCGCCGGCCACCCTCGACCAATGGATCCTGCCGGCCATCGTCCGGGCAGCGACCGAGTTTGGCCGCGCGTTCGTCCATTTCTGCGGCAAGCATCCGCCCTTGCTCCAGCGGTTATGCGCTCTGCCCGAGGTCTGTGCCATCGATCTGGGAAACCCGGAAATGTACGACACGCAGTGGGTGCTGGAACGTGGTGCGGAAAGCGGCACGGTGCTATACAGCCGCTTAGCTGCCGAAGCGGGCGAAGACTGGCAGGCCTACGTCCGCCGACTGGGCCGACTGGTCCGGCAGACGGGGGCCCGCGTGATCCTGCGACCGCTGGTGTTTCCCGGCACACGCTCGGATTGTCAGACCATGCAGGAGCTTTGGCACGACTTGACTCAGGTGTAACGCTGCCGGGGGAACGAGGATGAAAGAGCCGGAAATGGCACCGAATAGCGCAGAGGACCTACCCCGCTGGCGTGCCTGGATCATCGCGCACGACGACAGCTGGCTGTTTGTGATCAGTTACGTGACCGCGGCGGTGGTGTTGAGTATTTGGATCAGTCTGTTCTGGTTGGTTGTCGTGGTGGGCGTGCATGGTGTGTTCGAGTGGGTACGGCAACATCATCGCGATCCGCGGTGGCCGGGCGTGGCTCAGCGCATGGCGTGGGAATTGAAACTGGACGTGGCCCTGGTGCTGATGGGTTTGGCCTTGGCCGTCTACATGGAAGTGGCGTTGGGCGTCGCCGGCCTGGGCCCCGCCTCCCGGCTGGGAGTGCAAGGCGGGGCACGAGCGGCACGTGCCGCGGTCTGGACACGCGTGTTTCGCGGCTTCGCCCTGTCAGTGGATGATGTGGTTCAAGTAGGACGTGCCATCGGGATCTCGGGAAGCAAGGAAGCTGCCGAGCCCATAACGGCGGGAACGCGTAAGAACCGGCCCTGGCGACACTGGGGATTCGGCGATCACCTGGCGATCTGGCTGGGGATCGCCTGCCTGGCGCTGATCCTGCTGGCTCCGCTCCTGTTGACCGATCAGACATATCCCCTCGTTTGGGAAACCCTACTGGAAGAGATGCATCCCTTCCCCAACACGGCTGCACCGCAACCAGAATAACCCGGTTTTTCGGTCATTCTCTTGGATGCCCCCGGCTTGCCCGGGGGAGGGATCACGTTCTTCGCTACATCCCGCTCGCTCCACACGACTCTCCCGGATGCCCCCGGCTTGCCCGGGGGAGGATTCACGCTCTTCG
>SLMF01000637.1 GCA_007133715.1 Planctomycetaceae bacterium | reverse complement strand
TGAGCGAACCGCTGGTGTTCACGCCCGCCGACTCGGGCACGGAGGCGGCTCCGGTGACCTACCAGGCTTATCCGGGCGAGCGTCCGGTGATCAGCGGCGGGTTGCCGATTTCCGGCTGGCACGCGGCAGGGCGGTTGTGGCGGACGGTGCTTCCCCGGCTGGAATCGGGCGAGCCTTGGCGGTTCAACCAGTTGTTTGTCGATGGCCAGCGGCGGACGCGGGCGCGCACCCCGAACCGGGGCGAGTTCTTTCGTACGGACGGACCGACCGCCGGGGACCGAAACCGCAGTTTCTACTTCCACGAAGGGGATTTGCAGGAATGGGATCGCCTGCATGACGCGATCGTGGTGGTGTATCACTCGTGGGAGACCTCGCTCCATCACATCCGCGACGTGGATCCGGAATCCCGCAGCGTCCTGTTGCACGAGCCCGCGCCCTGGCCGATGGGGCGTTGGCAGCGGCAGCAGCGTTATTTCGTAGAGAACGTGTTCGAAGCTTTGGACGAGCCCGGCGAATGGTACTTGAACCGGGAGACGGGCGTGCTGTACTACTATCCCTTGCCGGGCGAGACGCCGGAGACGATCCAGGCCGTGGCGCCGGTGGTGACTTCGACACTGCTGGAGATTCGCGGGGAACCGGTGGAGGAACGTTACGTCCAGCATCTGCACTTCCGCGGGATTGCCTGGCGGCACAGCAATTCGAATCTGCGGCGGTTGCGCAACCCGGGCCAGGGCGAAATCTATCAGCCGGGGCTGGTCCAAGCCCAGGGGTTGCGTCACGCCAGTTTCGTGGACTGCGAATTCGCGCATACCGGAGCCCACGGGATCTGGCTGGCAGCCGGCTGTACTCACAACACGATCCGCCGCTGCCACTTCCGTGACCTGGGCGGCGGCGGTGTCTACCTGGGCGGCGGCTGGGGAATCCACGACCAGTTCCCCGCCGGACACAATACGGTGGACAATAATTTCATCCACGACGGCTCCCACATGTTTCGCGGGGCTCACGGCGTGTGGATCGGCCGGAGTTCGCATAACACCGTCACCCACAACGAGATCGCGAACTTCGATTATTCGGGCATCTCCTGCGGCTGGTCCTGGGGGTTCCAACCCAGCAGTGCCCACCACAATACGCTGGACTTCAACTATATCCACCATCTGGGCAATGGTGACGGGCTCAGCGACATGGGCGCCATTTACACGCTGGGCCGATCGCCGGGAACCACCGTGCGGAACAACCACATCCACGACGTCTTCAGCTATGCCCACGTGTCGCACGGTTCGGGGATTTATCCCGACGAGGGCAGTACGGGGATCCTGATCGAGAACAACGTCGTGTACCGGGTTCGCAACAGCCCGCTGTTCATGCATTACGGCAAGGAATGCCTGGTCCGCAACAACATCCTGGCGTTGGGCGAGGCGGGGCAGCTCCGCCGCTCGCGCGAGGACGTGCGCTGCCACTATGTGGCCGAGGGCAATATCGTCTACGGCGGCACCAACCCGCAGATGCTGGACGGCCCCTGGACGAATCACGACTGGCAGCTGGGCCGCAACCTGTACTGGACCACCGAAGGCGAGCCGTTCTTTGCCGGCCGGGACTTTGCGACGTGGCAAATCGAAGGTCGGGACCAAGGTTCGATAGTGGCCGATCCCCGCTTCGTCGATCCGGACAACGACGACTTCCGCCTGCAACCCGACTCGCCCGCCTTCCAGCTGGGATTCGAACCGATCGCGATCGAGCGAGCGGGCTTGTACGGCGATCCGGAGTGGGTGGCCTTGCCGCAGCGTTATCCGAACCGGATTCGCAACGAAGTCCCACCGCCCGTCGAGCGTCCGCTGGTGATCCATTTTGATTTCGAGGCGGAGCTGGTAGACAGCGAGCCGTTGGAGGGCCAGGTCACCGGTGGCGAACAGGGTGCCTCGCTGCGGGTATCCTCCGACACTTCCCGCGGCGGTACGCAGAGTCTGAAGTTCACGGACGCGCCGGACCAGCGTTTTGGTTGGACCCCTCATATCTTTTACCGCCGCACGTATGAAGAAGGCGCGATCACGTTGGCGTGGGACCTGCTGAATTGTGCCGAAGCCCCGGCCCGCTTTTTCGTCGAGCTGCGGCAACTGGACCCCGGCTCTCCCTATCGAGTCGGTCCGACCGTCACGGTCACTCCGGAAGGCACGGTCCTTGCCAGTGGGCAGGAGGTGGGCACGATCCCGCGGGGGGAATGGGTTCAGGTGAAAATCCAGCTGGAATTGGGGCCCGCAGCTTCCGGCAGCTACCGATTGCAGCTGGAACAACCGGGCGGCGAGCCGATCATCTGCGAGTTGCCCTATCGTGATGACGCCTTTCGCCGCATCGACTGGCTGGGCATTTCCAGCACCAGCCAAGCAACCAGCGAGTTCTATATCGACAATCTGCGGCTGGGCACGGCCGAAGAGCTGGCTGAACCGCCGCGACGGCGTCCGCGGGCGCGAGCGGCGGCGGGGCAGCGCCCGACGGAACCCCCGAATGACCAGCAGTTGGTCGGGCACTGGACGTTCTCGGAAGATGAGGGTTTCGTGGTGCGGGATCAATCGGGCTACGGCAACCAGGGCGAACTATGGGCCGAACTGGTCACGGGCGAATTCGGCACGGCCTTGCGCTGCGACGCGATCCGCAGCCATGTGCGGATCGCCGATCATCGCAGCTTGCATTTCGGCACGGACGACTTCTCGATCGACTT
>SLMF01000293.1 GCA_007133715.1 Planctomycetaceae bacterium | reverse complement strand
GCAGCAGTTTGTCGCGTGCCCGCCCCGTTGCCAACTGATGCGACGCCGCGATCGCCTTGGCGTGCCGCTCGAGCTGATCGACGCTGAACAGTTCCGCTCGCAACGGCTGTTCGTCCGCGGGCTTGCTCCGCACGGAATCTTCAGCGCCCGACTGCCGCCAGGACTTCAGCCGCAACAACTTTCTCGAGACGTCCGGACCATGCATTGGAAACTCCTGGGGGCCAAAAACGCAGCGTGGCGTTCACCGAATTCGCCCGATCGGCGGCGTTGGGCCGAGTTCTTCGCCCCGAGGGCTTACGCGATCGGCTCACGCCACCGCACGGCGCAACCGGCGGCGCGCGTTTACCACAAAAAAAAGCCGACGTGCTCGAGCCCCTAAAGACTGCGGACACGTCGGCTTACTCGTCAATAAGCCCCCCGGAGTTACCGGGTTGCCCTTTGTCTAGTCATCCGACAATTTCGAATCGCAATGATGTATTTTATGGCCTGGAACGAGAAAAAGCAACCTGCCCGACGATCTCGCTGGAAAGCGGCGATTCAATCATTCTGCCTATCTACCATGCTGAGCCATGAACATCGCAACCCTCAACTCCGCGACACCGTGCTGGTGGCCATCACGGGACAAGAGGGAGGAGGAGCGGCAACGTTCGCAGCACGCGGGCTTCGACCACCACTCGGTCGATGCGAAGCTCAGCCACTGCCGATCTGCGGAACCGCAGCTTTGTCTGTGCATACGGGTGGCGAGTTCGGTCGTTCGTAGGTGCGGCCCGGATCGGTGCCGTTGCGTACGTTGTCCACTGCCAATTCGTACATATCTTGGCCTGCCGGGGTGGGATAACGGGCCGTAATGCAGGCTTGACACAGTTGGTCGCTGTCCCGGGCGATCGCGCGGGCGATCGACTCGATGGGCAGGTAGCGGAGCGAATCGGCTCCCAACTCGTGGGCCATGGCCGTTTGAGCCGCTTCAGTCAGGCAGTCCTGCTGAAGGAAGGGCGGGGCGAACAGCTCGCCAATCGTCGACATATCGATGCCATAGAAGCAGGGCGCGATGATCGGCGGGCAAGCGACCCGCACATGGATTTCCTTGACGCCTCCGAAATTGCGAATCCGGTCCAGCAGCACGCGCATGGTCGTACTGCGAACGATCGAATCTTCGACCAGGAAGACCCGTTTGCCGGCCAGGACCTCGCGCAAGGGAGTGTACTTGGTTTCCGCTTTCCGCTTCCGGCCTTCGCCCGCTTCGATAAAGGTCCGTCCGGCGTAGCGATTGCGGATCAGGCCTTCCATCGAGCGGATTCCCAACCCGAAGGCCATCGCATCGGCCGCCGCTTTGCTGGTATCGGGCACGGGAACCACGATCGTATCGTCATCGATGGGGACCGAGTTGTGCTGGCATTCCAGGCGAGCCAGTTCGGTCCCCAGGGCGGTACGGGTCACGTAGACGCCGCGTTCGTCCAGCGAACTGGCCACGTTGGCGAAATAGATCCACTCGAAAAAGCAATGGGCTCGGCGGTTGCTCTGGCAAAACTGCTGCAGCTGAAACCGGCCCTCGCAGATCGTGATCACGTGGCCCGGCGGTAAGGAACGGATGCTCTCCGGCTGGAACCCCAGATTCAAGAGCGCCACGCTCTCGCTGGCCGCCGCGAACAAGGGCCCCTCCTTGGCGTAGCATAACGGCTTGATCCCCAACGGATCGCGGGCCACCAGCAAATCGCCCTGGGCGTTCAACAGCACCAGGCTGTAGGCCCCATCGAAACGCTGCCCGACATGACCCATCATCTCTGCCAGCGTCGGCCGCTGATTGCCCGACAGCTCGCGGCTGATCTCGTGCATGATGATTTCGGTGTCGGTCTCCCGCGCCAGATGATGGTCCAGGTCGCTCAGCAGCCGATCCCGCAATTCGCCGTAATTGGCCAGTTGGCCGTTGAAGGCGAAGCTGAACCATTTGTACTTCAACAAATGATGCCTTTCGAAAGGCTGGGCATAGCTGCGATCGTCCTCGCCGCAGGTGGCGTAACGAACATGACCGATCGCGGCCCGGCCCGCATATTCCTGCATCAACGTCTCGAATTCCCGCTGATGGGCCAGCCGGAAGACCTCGCTGACCGAGCCCACGTCCTTGTACGTGTCGATCAACTGGTTCCGATTGGGGTTGTAGGTGGTGAAGCCCGCCGCTAATTGGCCCCGATTTTGGATATCTAACAGCATTCGCGGGAGCAGGCGAGAGGCCTGTTCCTGGCCACCTTTGGGGCACAGCGGACTGTCTGTTTCACTGGGAAGATGGTAAATCGCAACAACACCGCATTCTTCGTGGAGTTCGCTCATGGGCAGGAAGGGCGATCCCGTAACACTTCTGGTTGGGGGTAGCTCTGACGGGTCGCGCGACGACGCCCGTGGGAAAGTCTCAACCGTCATTGTAAGAAACCTGGGCCTGGGGAACAACCGACCTGGCAGTTTGACCGCTGCGTACAAGAAACGGGAACGTGGCAGCCCCCGGGAGGTGCGGTTCAGTAATTATTCTGACGGGGTCGGCGCTGCTCTGATAAGGCCGGAAACAAGAGGATCAGCATCTCATTTTTCCTGGCCGTCCGAATAGACAAAGCGACGCCGCGCCGATAAATTGACGTCTGATCGGTCGAGCGGGTTGGCTGCCTGGTGAGCCTGCGAATCCGAAACTTTCGCGTTTTCTTGTGGCCCTTCCCCTTGAGGAGTACG
>SLMF01000592.1 GCA_007133715.1 Planctomycetaceae bacterium | reverse complement strand
TTGCCGAATTCCGATTTTCCCTTTGTGCGCATCGAGGTGTAGGAATAGACGATCCAGGGGATGACCGAAGCGCCCACGGCCGGCAGGGTTCCGAACACGGCGCCGAGGCCCGAGCTTCGCGTGACGATCCCCATGTTGGACAGGGTGTCCCGGACGCCCTGGCGCCCGCCCGACATCTGGCCCGCGCCTTTCTTGTCCTTGGCGATCGAGGCCCGCTCGATTGCCAGATCGGCAAGCTCCGGAATCGCGTAGATGCCCAGCACGACCACGAGGATATGCACCCCGTCCCACAGATAGACCGACCCGAAGGTCCAGCGCAGGGTGGCGGTCTGGGAATCCATGCCGATGAAGGCGAAGAGGATGCCGATACCGGCCGCGGCGAGGCCCTTGAACATCGACCCGCCCGAGAGCGCGGCCACCATCGAGAGCCCGAGGATGCAGAATGCCAGCAGTTCGGTCGAGGTGGTCGCCAGCATCAGCGGCATGACGATGGGCACCGCGAGCATCAGGAGCGCGGCACCGATGACTCCGCCGATGACAGACGAGGTGAACGCAGCCCCCAGCGCGCGCCCCGCCTCGCCCTTCTTGGCCATCGGATAACCGTCGAGCACCGTGGCCATCGACCCCGGCGTGCCGGGCACCCCGAACAGGATCGCCGGGATCGCGTCCGCCGTGGTCATGATCGCGAGCGCGGCCAGCATGAAGGCGATGGCCGTATGCGCGTCGAGAACGAAGGTAAAGGGAAGCAGAAGCGCCATGCCCATCAGCGCACCGACGCCGGGGATCACGGCCAGCATGGTGCCGATGGCCACACCGAGAATGATATAGAGAAGCAGTTGCGGCCGGAACAGAAGCTCGAAAGCCTCACCCAATGCGGCCAGGATCTCGACTTCCACCATCATCCTCCGCGTCGATACTCAGCAAGGAAGGCCGGCCCGGACACGCCCGGGCCGGCCTGCGCGTCACAGGTTCGCTCGGTCAGTCCGCCTCGGCAACGGAGTCGCGGAACCAGTTCTTCACCTCGTCGGGCTGATCCATGGCTTCAGCGACCTGCTGTTCCACATACTGCCAGTCCTGCCAGGGCGGAAGCGGGATGTTGCGCTCATCGGCCTCGGCGATGAGCTCGGGGTCGTTCATCGCCTCCTCCATGATGCCGCGCAGATAGTCGACGCGGTCCTGCGGAACTTCGGGCGGCAGGAACAGCGACAGGCCCATGCCGGATCCGCCTGCGAGCACGTCGACGACGCCGCGCGTCTCGCTGTCCTCGGGGATGAAATCAGTCCACAGCGGCACGTCGCCCAGCCCCTCGACCGGCTCCAGCCCGGTCTGCGCCAGCACGTTGATGGTCCCGTCCTCGACAAGATGCCATTGGTTGGCCAGCAGGTTGCCGTGCTCGGCAGTGGTGGACTCGACCTCGCCCTGCGCGAGCGCGACGAACATCGGGCCGCCGCCGTCATAGCCGGGGATGATGTCGAGCTGCGTGCCCAGCACCTCGTTGGTGGCGGTCGCGACCGTCCAGGCGGTGCTGCCCGGAGGCATGGTCGAGTGGGTGACCGGCCGATCCATCAGATCCTCGAATGTCTCGACCCCGCTGTCGGCCCGGGCGACGAACACGCGGGGCGAGTCGAGAACCCGGCCCAGGGGTTGAAGTTCGCTCGGATCATAGAGCGCCTCGTCGGGACGCGCGAAGGTCAGCGGCACCAGCGACGGGGTCGGCATGAAGAAATATGTGCCGTCCTTGGGCGCGGCATTATAGGCGAAGTTCGTTCCCACGATCCCGCCACCGCCACCGCGATGCTCCAGCACGATCTCGGTGCCTTCGGGCAGGTATCGGGTCATGTAGTCGATGGCCAGAAGCGAGGCCAGGTCCATCGTGCCGCCCGGACCCGTCACATGCATCAGCGTGAGCGTCTTGCCGGCAAAGAACTCCTCCGGGCTCTCGGCGAGCGCGGCGGTGCCGGAATGTGCCAGCGCAAGGGCCGCAGCGGCGGCCATCGCGGAATAGCTCGGTTTCCATTTTCTCATAGCAATCTTCCTCCTCTCCTCATGGGTCTGTCACGCAGCACGCCCCGGCCGGGGGTGGTGTCGCCGGATGTCGCGGCGCCAGACAGGCGCGAAAGGGAAGCCGTACTCCGATATTCGATACCCGGACGAATGCTCAACACGAGCACCTCCCCCCTTCCGGTTCTGCATCCGCTGTGGAATCGATCACGGCGAATACGCTAATCAAAGTGAGGCCCTCGGGTCCCCGTGTCAAATTGGTAAGGTGCCGCAGGTATAAGCTTTGTGCATTTGAGGCAGCCCGCGTGCGAGTGCCGCGCGGGGTGCTTCAGGCCGCGATGGCGTCCTGCGCGATGTTGCTCATACGCTCATCTGGTCAGAACGATAGGCACCTTGCAGGAGCGGATCATCTCGGTCGTTGTGGAGCCGATGATCAGGCTGCGGATGCGCGAATGGCCATAGGCGCCCATCACCACCATGTCGAAGGGCGCCTCCTCCACCAGCTTGCCCAGCGCGGTTTCGGGCTGGCCGCTGACGATCTCGGTTTCGGCCTCGATGCCCGCGGCCGCCAGCATTGCCTGCGCATCACTCAACCCCTTGCGCGCCGCCTCGGTGGCATTGCCGACGGTGACGACGCTGACCTGCAACTCGCGGTAAAGCGGGGTGCGCGCGACATGGTCCACCGCCCGCATCGCCGAGGCGCCGCCATCATAG
>SLMF01000359.1 GCA_007133715.1 Planctomycetaceae bacterium | reverse complement strand
TGGCGGAAGCCACGACGACACGGCAAGTCGCCTCGGTTTCCGAGCGGACTTTCCAGTTGGTCGAACCCTTGTCCGAGCAGTTGGCCGCCACCGCCCGTTTCGTGCTGGCCGATGGCCCGCCACCCCTGGATCGAGAAGCACCGCGGCCGCGGACCGGGTTCGACATCCAATCCCTCAGCCCCCACACGATCACGGTTCGCGATTATCCGGTACAGGCCAGCGACGAAGTCACCCTGCTGCACGCCGCATGGTGGGATAACCGCCAAAACCACTGATCCATTCAGGGCGCCGCAAGCTTTTTTTTTCTGGCGTGGTTATGCTTCGATCCGCACCATGGCAGCTCGACGCGTTACTCCGCCTGTCGCGTCAGCGCGAGGTGCGCTGCGCGAAAACGGCGGTAGGCCTGCCCGACCAGGCGGGCCTGGTCCTTTCCGCGGGCTCGCGTGGCCTCCGTCTGGGGAACGTCGATATGGTGCTCCAGCTGTTCCAAGTGATCCAGCAGCACCTCGGCTTTGGCTCGCTGATAACGGGACAGCTCGTGCCCCCGCAAGAACGTGCTGACACGCAGCTTGCGGACCCAGTCCTGTTGGATTGGCACCCAGAAGGCGGCCGAATCCCAATCACCGGTGTACGCGCCGGCCACGACCTCGGTATTGGCCAGCCGCAGTTCTTCGAAGATTTCGTCTGGCGGCGGATAGAACACGTAGCAGCCGAAAATGCTGAGACCAACGACCAGCAGCAGGGTCACGCCGCCCAGCACGGGTCCGGGCAGGACCCAATCGTACCCGCCAGCGGCCGAGGCGCGGGGCTGGTTCAACCAGGCTTCCAGCTGTGTCAGACGTCCGGAAGCGTGGAGGCAGAGCCCGGCCATCGCCAGCATCGCCAGCAGGTAGAGCCCTTGCAGCTCGTGGCCTGCCGTGCTGTCGCGCAACGCGCGTACGGTAGCGGACAGGGGTGCCGTTTCGCCTGGCGAGAAGGGCGTGCACAGGTCGTCGAAAGCATGGGTATGGCCGGCCGACGCCACGCCCGGCGGATGCAGGGGACGATTCACACCGTAGGCCAGGAAGACCACCAGCGTCCAGAGCAGCCCGAACCAGACGGCCGTCCGCCGCCCGCCATAGGTGACCAGCATCCAGGCGATCAGACCCAGGTTCGTTCCGGCGCCCAGGACCAGCAGGGCAAAGGCGGCGCCGACCGAGTTGCCGTGCTGGAACATCGAGGCCAGTTGGACCATGGCGGTCATGGGGGTGGCGTAGGCCGGGGTGATGACCAGCGCCATGAACAGGGGTGCCCAGCGATCATCGGGCTCGGCCGCCTGCTGCATCGAGCCGGGCGGCAGGAAGAGACTCAACAGCCCGACTCCGGCCAGTCCGATCAGGATGAAGGCGGAACTGGTTCCGAGCAGCGATTGGGCGGCGGACACGGCCACGGCCAGCATGCGACGGATGCCATAGGCGGCTTGGGGCGGGGCCGCTTCCCGTACTGCCGTATCGGAAAACAGCCGGTCCCAGACGATCCCCATCACGGTCACGATGAGCAACGAACAGCCGGTAAAGGCCAGGATCACGACGGGTTCGGAGAGGGTCAGTCCATACAGCACGCTGATCGGATTGAACAGGGGCGCGGTCAAGCCGAAGGCCAGGATCGCCCCGCCCGCGACTCCCGCTTTCCGCATTTCGCGGACCACCGGCAGCACGCCTAACGAGCAGACCGGCAGGAGCATGCCGACCAGCCAGGCCTTCAGCAAGGAGCGGGCGGACGGTTGTCCGAACAGACGTCGGGTGCCCGCATGTTCCAGCAGTCGGCGGAAGACTCCCGCGACCAGCAGCCCGACCAGGATGGTCGGTGTGGCCTGCAGCAAGGCTTGCAGAAAGCGGAGTACGGCCCCCCAGGCCAGCGTTTGAATCATGACGGATCCTCCTGAGCTTGCGAGGCTTGCCCGTGGTCTTCGGGACGAGTTGCGTGTTCCGGCGCGGCGGTCTGCAGATCGGCGGGCGGAGCCTCCAGCAGGCGGCCGATTTGGTCTAGTTCGTCCAACGCCGCTTGCCAATCGTTCGCTTGCGCGCGGTAACGCTGCAAGCGGCCGTGCGCCGCCACGCCGTCCAGATCGTCGACCCAGTTGGTCAGGGCGTCGGCTGTCGCAGCCACGCGATTCCAGGGCGCTTCCGCCAGGTCGCTGTCGGCAGCCAGCCAGGGCAGCCAGTACACCAGTTGATCCTGCTCCTGAACAACCTGCTCCGCCTGCTCGGCAGGCACCTGACCGGCCAGGATGGCCGCGTGCAGTTCGCTCAACCGGTGAACGGCCGCACCATAGTCCGAGGGCCGATCGGCGACGCTTGGGAGTCCCTCCGGCGGGCGGCAGGCGGCGCCGAGCAGGATCAGACCGATAGTCCAACTCATACGAATCCTCTTCATCGGACAGTCCTCCGTCGAGCGGATTCCAAGACGGGCACGGGGACCGCTTGCAGGATCTCGTCCACCACTTGCAACGCGCCGTCGAAATTGCCAGACAAACGAACCTCCAACACCGGCCGCGCCACGTGCTGCACATCATCGGGCAGCACGAAATCGCGGCCCTGCAGATGTGCCCGGGCTTGAGCCACGCGTTGCCAGCTGATCAACCCGCGGGGGCTGAGCCCCAGCGTGACCTCGCGGTGTTGGCGAGTCGCTTGCCCCAAGGCGACCAGATACTCCTGTACCACGGAACTGACCGGCATCT
>SLMF01000500.1 GCA_007133715.1 Planctomycetaceae bacterium | reverse complement strand
TCTGCCCGCTGGCCAATTGGCTGGAAGAGAACGTCTGGACGTATATCCGCAGCAACGATGTCCCCTATAATCAACTCTACGATCGCGGTTTCCTGACGATTGGCTGCGCTCCGTGCACACGGCCGGTTCGCCCTGGCGAGGGTCCTCGCTCTAGTCGATGGTGGTGGGAACAGGAAGAGACCAAGGAATGCGGGATTCATATCGAAGAGGGGAAAGTGGTGCGGACGCGGAGGCTGGACTTCCAGATCTAACTCTTTCGGTGAGCGTGTAGCCGGGCACTTGGTGCGCGGAGAAGGAGACGAAAAGGCCATGGCGGTTTATGGGGATTTGTGTGAACTGGTCGGCAAGACGCCGCTGCTGAGTTTGTCGCGATTTGCGCGCGGTCTGGACGGCCAGTTGCTGGGCAAGCTGGAGAACGCCAATCCGGGGGCCAGTGTCAAGGACCGGATCGCGTTGGCCATGATCCAGGCGGCCGAGCAAAGCGGCCACTTGGTTCCGGGATCGACGATCATCGAGCCGACCTCGGGCAACACGGGCATCGGGCTGGCCTGGGTGGCGGCGGTCAAAGGGTATCCGATCATTCTGACCATGCCGGAATCGATGAGTGTCGAACGGCGAAAGATCCTGCAGGGGCTGGGTGCCGAGTTGGTGCTGACGCCGGCCCAGGACGGGATGGAGGGGGCGATTGCTCACGCTCGCTTGCTGGCCGAACGCATTCCGAACAGCTTCCTCCCGCAACAGTTCACCAATCCGGCCAATCCCCAGATCCACTATCGGACGACGGGCCCGGAGATTTGGGAGGCGACCGGAGGTGAACTCGACGCCTTGGTCGCCGGGGTCGGCACGGGCGGTACGATCACCGGCTGCGGGCGATTCCTCAAACAACAGAATCCCGAGATCCGGATCGTGGCCGTGGAACCGGAAGAATCGCCCGTGCTCTCCGGCGGCGAAGCCGGTCCGCATATGATCCAAGGTATCGGAGCCGGCTTTGTGCCCGACAACTTCGAGCCCCAAGTGGTGGACGAAATCGTGACGGTCTCGGCGACCAACGCCATCGCCGCGGCCAAACGGGTCATGCGTACCGAGGGCCTGATGGTCGGCATCTCGGCCGGCGGAAATGCCTGGGCCGCGTTGCAGGTGGCTCGCCGTCCCGAGTTCCGAGGCAAACGGGTGGTGACCATCATGTGCGATACGGCCGAACGCTACCTGTCCACGCTCCTGTACCACGAAGACTGATATTTCGAAAGGACCTCGGCCCATGCAGCGGCAGATGAACAAGCGGCGACTGAGCGAAGACGAGGAGATCAAGGCAGCCGGCCTGACGCTGGACTTTGACGAAATCGCCAAACGCGGGGTGATGTCGAAAGAGGAGTACGCGATTGCCAAGTGGTATGGGGTGTACGGTTCGCGTCAGAGCGGCAATCTGATGGCGCGGATTGTGATTCCGGGCGGGGTGGTGACCACGCCGCAGGCCCGGCAGATCGCCCAGACGGCCGAGAATCATGCCCAGGGCCGGATCAACATCACCACGCGCCAGTCGCTCCAGTATCACTGGCTGAAAGTCCCCCGGGTGCCGGACATGCTGCGGGAGTTGGCTCGCGAGCAGGTGACGACGTACCATGGTTGCGGCGATGTGAACCGCAACGTGGCGGCTTGCCCCCTGGCGGAGAATTGCGTGCATGCCCGGCTGAATGTGCGGCCGTATGCCCGCGAGGCCGCGCGGTTGCTGGCGGCCTGCCATGATCTGGACAATCTGCCGCGCAAGTTCAAGATCACGTGGTCGGGTTGCCCGGCCGCCTGCGCCCAGCCTTACATGAATTGCCTGGGGTTGATCGCGGTGACGGTCTTGCGGGACGGCCAGCCGCAGACGGGTTTTCAGGCGGTGATCGGCGGTGGCATGGGTTGGAAGGGGTTCGTCGCCCAGGAACTGTTCTCCTGGGTGCCGCCCGCCCACGCCGTGGCGCTCACCCGCGCCGTGGCACTGCTCTTCCGCGATCAGGGCGATCGTTTCCATCGCGGCAAAGCTCGGCTGAAGTTTGTCGTCCAGCGCTTGGGGATCGCGCGCTGCCGGGAAATCGTGCGGGAGAACCTGCATGCTGAGGGGGTATCGACCGCGGATTTCTGCACCGGACCGCTGACCGAAGTGGCGGGCTCGATTCCCCAGCGGCCGCTGGTCGATTCGCGACTCGAAACGGCCGATGGGACGGCGGTGGTGCGAGTCCGCGTGCCCAAGGGCGAACTGACCGCACGCCACCTGCGCGACCTGGCCGAACTGTCCGATCGGTACGCCGACCAGCGGCTGTATACCACCAACCGCCAGAATCTCGAATTCCACGGCGTGGCGCAGGAAAAACGTCCGACACTGGTCCAAGCGGTTCAGCAACTGGGCTTCGAAACCGACGGGATCGAGGGAATCTGCGATCTCGTGCCCTGTGTCGGCACCACCTACTGCCCGAAAGCCGTCGCCACCACCCGGGACCTGACCGACCTGCTGGACCCCGTGGTCCGCCAGGATAAGTTTGCCGGGATCCGCGAGGCGGTACGGATCAACCTCACCGGTTGCCCGAATTCCTGCTCGCCCTACCGGATCGTCGACATCGGCTTTCGCGGCATGCGGATCCGTGAGCAGCTGGGTTCGGTCGAGGGTTGGGAGATGCTGATCGGCGGGTCGCAGCGGGCGCACGGCTGGAAGTTGGGCGAATTCAAGACGGAGGACTGCCCGGCGGTGACGGAGATCGTGCTGGACACGTTCCTCGAGTTGCGGGAAGAGGGCGAGACACTGACCGGTTGTGTCCAGCGGTTGGGTGGGGGTCCGTTTTACGAGCGTGTGTGGGAACGACCGCTGGGGGACGGGGCCCAGCCGGACGGCGGGACCGGAACGGGACACGTCGGGGGCGAGCCGTGATCCGAAGGAGAAAGGCCGAATTTGATGAAGTTTGACTACCCGAAGGCCCCGCCGCTGCGCGAATACTCGGTCGGGGAGGGCGAGGCGACCACCGCCGCCGACCAGCGAATTCTGGCCAAGGACATCCCCTGCCAGGCCGCCTGCCCCGCCTTGACCAACGTGCCCTTGTACATCGAGCATCTGCTGCACGGCGACCCGGACGCCTGCAACGCCGTCAATCTGGAATCCAACGTCTTTCCGGGCGTGCTGGGCCGGGTATGCACGCGACCCTGCGAGGACCGCTGCCGACACCAGTGGACCAACACCCGCGGGCCGGTCCGGATCTGCCATTTGAAGCGAGCGGGAGCCGATCGGGCGACACGGGTTGTCGCACCGCCGCCCTATTTCCCTGCCTCGGGCAAACGCGTGGCGATTGTCGGCGGCGGGCCCGCCGGTTTGGCCGCCGCTCGCGAACTGAAACGCTTGGGCCACGACGTGACCCTGTTCGAACGCCAGCCGGAACTGGGCGGGATGATGATCCACGGCATCCCCCGCTTCCGCTTGCCCCGCGAGGTGGTCGAACAGGAAATCCGGCTGATCACCGAGACGGGCATCCACGTACACCTGAATGCGGACGTGCAGGCGGAAGGCCTACAAGAGCTGAGCGACGCCTACGATGCCGTGTGTATCGCCGCGGGTACGATGCAGGTCCATCAGCTGGACCTGCCCGGCATCCCCCCCGAGCTGCTGATCTCCGGCCTGGACTTCATGCACCGCTACAACCACCGCCAGATCACGTCCCTGGAGGGCGATGTGGTGGTCATCGGCGGCGGGTTCACCGCCGTCGACTGTGCACGGTCCAGCGCCCGTGCCGCCCGCCGCCTGCTGGGCCACGGTGGGAAGATCTCGATCTATTACCGCCGCAGCGAACACTTCATGGCCGCCAACCAGGAAGAGATGGAAGAGATCGAACGCGAAAACATCCTCATTCGCACCTTGGCGACGCCGGTCCGCGGCCGCTTGGAAAACGGCCACGTCGCGGCCGTCACTCTCCGCCGGAACGTCCTGGATACCTCCAGCCAGGGCGACAAGCCGCGGATGATTACCGTGCCGGACAGCGAATTCGAAGTGCCCTGCCGCCACGTGATTGTGGCCATCGGCCAGCATCGCGAGGAAGGCCTCCTGCCCACCGGATGGGAACTGACCACCGGCTTCCGCACCAGCCAGCCCCATGTGTTTGCCACCGGCGATTTCGCCACCGGCAGCGACAACGTGATCAAAGCCGTGGCTAACGGAAAAGCCGTGGCCGAAGAAATCGATACCTTCCTGATGGGCACTCGCCGCATGGAAACCGTGGTCCGCGTGCAAACCGTCCACTGCGACGGCTACGTGGGGCGGGTCCGCGATCACGATCTCCTGGATCCCGATCCGATGCAAGTCGCCCAACTGCAGCAGCGAGCGGTGGACAATCACGAAGTCGAATTGGGCTTCTCGCCCCGCGGCCAGCAAACCAACGCCGAACGCTGCTACCTGTGCCACTACAAGTTCGAGATCGATCAGGATCGCTGCATCCACTGCGACTGGTGCATCGACGTCGCCCCACGCAAATGCATCCAACGCGTGTCACGCGTCTTCTGCCGCGACGATGGCAGCGTCGAAGATGTGATCGAAGCCACCCTGGCCGCCGACGGCACCTACATCTGGATCGACAGCGATCAGTGCATTCGTTGCGGCAAGTGCCTGCGGGTCTGCCCGACCGAAGCCATCTCGATGCAACGCACCGAACGCCTGCATCGCCCCCGTTGAACCGGGTCGAACGGAACACGGAACTTTCAGCAAGCATCACCACCCAAGGGAATCGCTACCCCGCGGGAGGGGTGCGTTTTCTGAGGATGGCAGAAGGCATTCCATGACGTGCGAAGAAGGGGGTTCGGGCGGTTGCGATCCGCCAGGACCCGAACCGAACGATACGGATGGAACATGCGCGCACGGCGCAGAGAAGTCATGCCGTAAGACGCTAACCGGTTCGCAAAACAGCCGCCTTACGATAGGAGCTGCGGTTCCTTCTCCACGGGAGCGGTCCAGCCGAAATCGTCCAGCACGGCGTACAGGCAGGGAATGACAAATAACACCAGGATGGTGGAGGCAGCCAGGCCGCCGGCGATGCTGGTGGCCAGCGGGATCAGCACCTGGGCCTGCAGACTACGCTCGCTGAGCAAGGGCAGCAGCCCGGCGATCGTGGTCAGCGACGTCAGCAGGATCGCCCGGAACCGCTGCCGGCTGGATTGGGCCGCAGCTGTCAACACGTCCTGACCTTGCTCGCGCTCTCGCTTGATGAACAGGACCAGCAGGATCGAATCGTTGACGACGATGCCTGCCAGGGAGACAAAGCCCAGCAGGCTGGGCATACTGATTGGGATACCCAGCATCAGGTGCGCGAAGACCACGCCGATCAGGGCCAAGGGAATCGCGACCATCACGATCAGCGGCTCGCTGTAGCTGCGGAACTGGAAGCTCAGCAGGAGGAACACGCCCAAGAGGCCGATCAGCATGCCGCGGAGGATCGAGATTCGTGTGGTGGCGCCCTCTTTGGGTTCGCCTTCGAAGGCGACCCGGATGTCGGGAAACTGCTGCTGCAGTTCGGGCAGGAATTCGCGGCGAAGTTGGTTGACCAGGGCAAGGGTGTTGGTCCGCTGCGAGTCGACATCGCCGCGGAGGGTGACGGTGCGCAGGCCATCGACGCGGGCGATGCGCGACCAACCGCGTCGCGATTCGATGCGTGCCACGGCGCCCAGCGGCACCCGCTGGCCGCCGGGCAGGATCAGCTGGAACTGTTCGAGATGATCGATCCGGTTCCGATCTTCCTTTCGCAACCGTACGTTGATTTCGTAGGCCACGCGGCCCACTTGGATCTCGTCCGCGGTCAGGCCTTGAAAGGCACTGCGCAGCTGGCGGGCCAGGTTTTCGGCATCCAGTCCCAAGCCGAGTGCTCCGGAGCGGAGGCGGATGTTCAACTCGGGCCGGCCCCGCCGCAGGTCGCTGGCCAGATCGAGAACCCCCTCGAATTCTTCGAGCCAGTCCTGCATTTGGCCCGCCGCCGCTCGGAGTTCCTGCAGATCGTCGCCTTGCAAACGGATCTCCAGAGCGCGCCCCTGCGGACCAAAGCCGGGTTCCGTAAAGGCCAGACTGAGCACGTCGGGCAACGAGCCCACCTCATGCCGCCAGTCGTGCAGCAGTTCGTCCAAGCGGGCCCGCCTCCGTTCGGCGGTCAACAGATCGACCGTGACCGTGGCGATGTGCGGGCCCTGCTCGAATGCGTCCGGATTCTGGTTCAGCTGGACATAGACCGTTTCCACCAACGGACGCCCACCCGGCTGGCGCGGCGTCCAACGCTGGTCGACCCGAGCCAGACCCGCGGTGATCCGCGTCACGACCTCCTGCGTTCGCTCCAGCGGTGTTCCAGGAGCCAGAACCAGCCGTGCTTCGATCACATCCCCGTCCATCTCGGGAAACGCTTGAAAACCTACCCTGCCGCCCGCAACCAATCCGATCGCGAGCAAAAAACAGCACACGACCGTGCCCAACCACAGATACCGCCAACGCAGGAGCAGCTCCACCCCACGCCCGGCAACCTGCTCCCGCAGCCCGTCCAGAAACCGGTCGAAATGACGCCGCAAGCCGCTCGCTTCCTCAGCCACCGGACGATGGATCGCGTGCGCCAAATGCGCTGGCAGGATACAAAACGCTTCGACAAGACTCACCACCAATACCACCAGCAGCACCAGCGGCACCACGCGCAGCACTTGGCCGATGTTGCCTTCCAAGAAGATCAACGGACCCAGCACGCAGGCGGTGGTGATGAACGAGGAGAACACGCCGGCTTGGACTTCGCTCACCCCCGCGATGGCCGCTTGCATCGCCGGACGGCCCCGCGACCGGTGCGTGGCAATGTTTTCCGCAATCACGATCCCGTCGTCCATCAGGATCCCCAACGCCAGCAGCATCCCGACCATCGTCATCATATTGATCGTCAGGCCCAGCTGAGCCATCACAAAGAACGCGCCCAGGAAGGACACCGGCAACGTCATCACCACCCAGAACGCCAGCCGAAAATGGAAGAACAACCACAGCGTGAACAGCACCAGCAGCATCCCCTGCCACCCGTTCTTGACCAGCAGTTGCAGCCGGTCTTGGACCAGAATCGAATGGTCCTGGGTGATGGTGAAATCCAGCTGGGGGTAGCGTTGCCGTTCTTCTTCCAGGAACTGTTTGACCGCGTTGGCCACGCGGATCACATCCTGGGCGCCCGTCATTTCCACCCTCAGCAGACCGGCTCGCCGATTCCCCTCCAAGACCTGTTCTTCTTCCGGTTCGAAGAGTTCGACCACACGTCCCAGGTCGCCCAAGCGGATCTCCGCGCCGCCCTGGCCGGCCACCAGCACCAGATCTTCCAATTCCTGGGCCGACCGGCGTTGTTCGGCGAATCGCAGGGTGATTTCGCCATCCCGAGCCTGCAGCAGTCCTGCGGGCAGATCCACGCTCTGACGCTGGACGAGGGCCGCCACTTCCGCTACGCTCAACTGAAATCGCCGCAGAGCTTCCTCCGCCAACTCGGCTCGCAATTGGCGAGTGGCAAAACCCCGGATGTGGACCAGCGCCACCTCCGGCTGCCGTTGCAGACGTTGTTTGAAGTCCTCGCAATACGCCTCCAGATCGGTTGCCGGCAGATCGCCGGAAACCAGAATGGCCAGGACCGGTTCCGTGGTGTGCAGACGCATGACGAGCGGCGCTTCCACCTCGGCCGGAAAATCGTCGATCGCCCTCACCTCCGTGTCAATCTCGTCCTTGAAAGCCTGATAGTCGCCGTGAGGTTCCATTTCGACCGTGATGATCGCCAGCCCGTCCCGCGCGTCGGACCGCAACTCGTGAACGAACCGGACGCGATCCAACGCATCTTCGACACGCTGGCAAATCGCTTCCTCCACCTCCTCGGCCGTCGCCCCGCGATAGACCACCCGCACCTCGACCTCCCGCGGCCGATAGTCCGGGAACGTCTCCCGCCGCAGCCCGGGAAGACTCAGAACGCCCAGCGACAGGAAGACCAGTAGCAACAGGTTGGCCGCCGTGGGGTGGCGGGCAAAAAAAGCGATCATTACCAGGCCCCCGTCCCGGCGGCTTGAACTTGCAAACGCTGCTGCAACTCTTCGTCCCGTGCCGGATCCAGACGCAATCCCTCGATCGCCGGCTCGGGATCCGAAACCACCAGCACTTCACCCGGACTCAATCCGCCAGCCAAACAGACGAAATCGGCTTGAGCAAAATCCACTTCCACCGCCCGCCGTTCCAGCCGACCATCCCCGTCCACCAGATACACGTGCCCGTGGTGCAAGGCGGCGCGGGGAATCACGATCCGTTCCCGACGAACGGAACCACGCAGCTCGACCTGGCAGTACATCCCCTGCTTCAGAGGCGGGCGCTGCCCGGGAATCGCTAATTCGTAAGGCCCGTCCACCGCCACCACCAGTCCGGCAGTCCGCGTGCGCGGATCCAACCGCTCACGCAAACGCACCACCCGCGCGTCCCATTCCACTCGGAAATCCCCGCTGTGATACCGCACCACCGCCCGGAATTCATGAAACGCCGGCATGTGCTGCGGATCCCAGACCAGCGGCAGAGCCGTGCCCTCGCCCGGCGCGATCAGCGTCCGCAGTTGGTCCAGCGGAACTTGCGCCTCGACCTCGGCCGCCGCCGTCCCGTGAGCAGTGAACAGCAACTGGCCCACACTCACAAACTGACCCGGCTGGAGATCCACGTCGCCCAACCGGCAGGCAAACGGCGCCCGGATCTCGGTCTTGGCTAAATCCAGCTCCGCTTGCGCGCGACCGGCTTGCTTGACCGCTTGCTCCGCCTCCAACGACCTCCGCTGCTGCGGGATCAGTCGTAAAGAACTCTGGTACCGCTGCACGTTCTGACGCTGGGTCAGCACCGTGCGACGCTGCTGGTCGATCTCCGCAGCCGAAATCGCTTGGCGCTCGACCAGCGATTCCAGCCGGGCGAGTTCCGCTTCGGCCAAGACCAGGGACGCCTCCTCAATCTCCCACGACTCGCGGTCATTCGCCTCCTGGACCTCCAATTCCTCCAACTGGGCTACCACCCGAGCCAAATCCGCTTCGAATCGGGCTAGACTCAACTCGTATTCGGCCGGGTCCAGCCGCAATAGCAATGCCTCCGCTTCGATCAAAGCGCCCGCTTGTAAATCCGGATGCACCTCCACCACCCGGCCCCGCACCTCCGCCACCGCCTGCCACACCCGCGCCGGCTGAGCGGTGCCATAGCCCATCGCACGAGGGACCACATCCAGCGTCTGCAGTTCGATCACCCGCACCGTCCGCACCGCTTCGGCCAGCGACCGCCGCGGCGGAGCTTCACGCCCCAAGACCAGCAGCAGCAGCACGGCCAGCCCCAGCAGAATTGGCGGCACGACCAACCACCGTCGCCCCGGCATGCGGGATCTCCATCTCATCAGCAGCAACTCCCCTAAGCGGCCACGCCGCAACCAGAACTCGCTCCGCCCGTAATCCTAATCCTAATCGAGGTCGTCGCATGGGACGAGGCGGGCGAGGACGATTGAAAAGCAATCGCTCGCCGCGTGAATCCCAGCGATCTCCTCCGGTACTTCTGACCCACCTCGCCAATTCTACACACGGATATACAGATTTCAAGAGCAGGAGCACCGGCCCGAGCATTCCAGGGGGTATTTCGAGGGCAGTTTCCGGCCTGTTTCAGAGGCCAGGCTCCACTCAACATTCCACGTTTCTCGCAAGCCGCCCGATTCGCGGTGCTCCGGCTGGCCGTTCGCACATCGGGTGGGACCACGAACCGGTATTTGCGAACTGTGGCACGCCGGGCGACAGTATAAGCTGGAAAAGCCCGGTTCGTCGAGCGGCGGGCAGCGAAAACAACCTGTGTGAACTGGTTCAAAATACCTGGAAGATGTAGCTCCTGCTCAGGTCGGCCGAACTCGACAACGGAACCCGAGAGCAAACCTTTACGAAACGTGACCAACACGTTATACTAAGCCGTTTCTGTATCGCATGCCCCAACCCCTCGTCACGATGGCCACGTAAAACGTATGACTGACCCGAGAAACCTTGACCACTGGAACCAGTTGGCGGAACTGATCGGAGCCGATGTCCCGAAGGAACCGGCCGAGGAGAAAGAGGCGTCCGAACCGGAAGCCGCTTGCGCGCCGCATGCTGTGGAGCCCACCAATACGGAACAAACCAAGCAGCCTGAACCGGTGGATAATGAGCCGGCAGTTGCCGAACCGCGATCCGACGAAACGTGGTTTGGCAACGTGGAGTCCGAATTGGAGGTCCCGTCCGATCCCGAGCCGGTTTCGGCGTCCGAGCCAGCCGAACCGCCAGCCGAACCGCCAGCCAAACCGCCAGCCGAACCGTTGCCGCCCGCGCCCGTCTCGCCCGCCCCGAGCACCAGGAATCACTGGCATGGTTTGGCGGGTGAGCTGGGATTGGACATCCCGGAGGAGGTTTTCGAAGACCCCCCCGAGGAGGAGCCGGCGGATGCCGTCGCGACCGGTGCGGAACCCGTGACTGAGGCGGTGAGCGAGCCGAAGCGGCCGCCGGTTCACGAGCCACCGGCGCCGCGACAGCTGCCTTCGCTGTTCGACGATCCCCGGCTGTCGACGGAGACGCCGGGTGTCTTGGATCGGATTTTCGAAGAAGACGAAGCGGAGCAAGCCGTCCAACGGAGACAGGCGGCAACTGCGGCCCCGGCGGCGGACGAGCGTCCCGCGGCCCCGGTCGAACCGGACTTCCAGACTCTGCCGGAGGACGACCGCGGCGACGACGCGAATGTCCAGCAAG
>SLMF01000114.1 GCA_007133715.1 Planctomycetaceae bacterium | reverse complement strand
GGCAGCCAACCCGGCTGGTAGCACGCTTGCACTGGCCAGTACAAAAACCACGATGGTGGCGATCCAGCGCAGGCTCGAGGGCAGGGGAAGCGAAAAAAGTGGGCGATGCGACATCAGTATCCCTCAATTCGGGTATTCGGTTTACTGTCTTTCGGGAACCTTCACGGCGAATGCAATACGGGCGTTTGCTGCGTGTCGGCGGACGAAGGCCCGTCGAGTCGTATTTCCGACCCCCGCATTGTCGACCCTCGGCAACGCTTGTCAACGACCGGCAGCGAGAACTGCAGGAATAACAAGAGTGTGTGAAAGCTCTGCCGGGCAGAAAAGATGTGCCGTCGCAGATTTCGAGTACCGGATTTTCGAAGTTCAGGGCCAGTTGGGTTCTCGTTTTTCGATAAAGGCGTCGACACCTTCGCGGGCTGCGTCGGTGGTTTGGGCGGTGGCACTGGCCGCGGCACCCGCGGATAGGTGGGTTGCCAGCTGCTCGCCCATCGTTTCGTTCAGCATGCGTTTGGTCAGCTGCAGGGATTCGGCGGCCGATTGGGCACAGGTCTCCGCCAATTGGTGGGCGCGGGCCCAGATCGTGTCGCTGGCTGTCAGTTCGTGGTAGATGTTCCAGCGGAACGCCTCTTCCGAGGTAACCAGACGGGCGGTCAACAGGAGATTGGCGGCGGGACCGGCAGCGATCCGATAGGCCAGCAGGGGGGCGACAAGACCGGCCACCAGACCGCGACGCGGCTCCGGCAGCCCGAATTGCGCCTCCGGCGTGGCGACAACGATGTCCGAGGCCAGCACCAGTCCGGCACCGGCTCCGACCGCCGGACCATTGACTGCCGCGATGATCGGTTTAGGGAACAGCAGCATGGTCTCCAGCAGTTCCTGATACTGGACGGCGTCTTCGTGCCATTGCTGGGTGGCGTCCTGCTGCCGCCCGCTCTCTTGGACTTCCTGCAAGTCGATGCCGGAACAGAAGGCCTGCCCGCTGCCGGTCAGAATCACCGCGCGAACCCGTTTTTCTTGGTGCAGATCGCGGAATGCCTGTTTCAATTGGAGCATCATCCAGCGGGAGAGCGCATTTCGTTTTTCGGTCCTTTGCAGGATGATGGTGCCGCTGGGCACGTGTTTGCGGATCCGGATGACTTGTTCCATCGCGATCACACTTGTTTGTTGGGGGAACGAGGAAGAAGGGGCGCGTTTGCCGTCGGACCGCCGTGAATACAGCAACTCGGGGCGGTTTCGAGCTTCCATACGGGGCGGATAGCGGCGGCGTATGGGCCTTATTGTAGCGAAAATCGGCCGTCGGACACCCACCGGGCTTCGATTGCCAGCAGTTGGCGTTTGGTAGCCAAGCCGCCGGGCGCGGAAAAACCGCTCATTGCTCCCCGTGCTCCAATCACGCGATGGCAGGGTATTAAGATCGGTAGGGGATTGCGAGCCAGGGCGTTTCCGACGGCACGGGCTGCGGAGGGCTTGCCCAACGCGGCGGCCAATTGGGCGTAGCGGGTCGTCTGGCCATAGGGAATTTGGCGGCAGGCGAGCAAAACGGCCCGTTGGAACGGGGGCAGGTGTTCGAGTGCCAGGGGCACATCATGAAAGAGGTCGGGCAGGCCGGCCGCGTAGGCCTGCAGTCGCCGGGCGAGTGTCGGGGACGGTGCTTCTTGCTCGGGCGGGACGGGGTACGGCGGCGGGTCCGTTGGGTCGAGCGCTGCGATTGCCGCCTGCGGGTCGGGATGAGCCAAGGTCAGGGCTGCCACCTGCCGCCCCCACCATTCCAGGGCGAACCAGCCAAGTGGCGGACAGCACAGAACCTGCCGCTTGCATAGCAGGGGCGGCGTGGGCACACGACGCTTCGAATTCATGAACTCAGCCGTCCTTCCAACAAGGCGACGGACTGGGGAGCCAGCGGGCGTTCGGTCATCGCTTGCCGGGCGGCGATGTCAGCTGAGTGTAGCCGGTCGGGACGCCCGCGTCGACCGCCCGCCCAGGTACCGCCGTGACGAGTCGCTCGCCGCTCTTTTCAATCCCGCAAATGGCCCGTGCCGGTGCGCGACCGTCATGGGCAACCCGTCGAATCGCCAGCCCGGATGGCCGCACCGCACCATTCGTCGCGGCCTTCTTGCTCCCGGTTTCCCGATCCGCACTCCCTGGCCTATAATGTCCGCTCGCAAACGCAAACAAACCGGAATTGACGAGGAGTTGGCACGTGGCGGAACGAGTGATCATCATTGGTAGCGGACCGGCGGGATGGTCGGCGGCGATTTACGCGGCCCGGGCGAATCTGCAGCCTTTGCTGTTCGAAGGCACAGCCCAAGCGGACATGATCCCGTTGGGTCAGCTGGCGCTGACCACCGAGGTGGAAAATTATGCCGGCTTCCCGGCCGGAAATGTGCGGGCGTTCGTTGAAAGCGCCGTGGATGCGGATCGGCATTGGAACCTGCCGCCGCCGCCGGAGGACCACCAACGCAACGGCCAACCGCACTACGCGGTACAAGGGGTCGAACTGATGGAACTGATGAAGCAGCAGGCCCTGAACTTCGGCACCCGGGTGCGGGGCGAAGACATTGCCGACGTCGATTTCTCCGCCCAACCTCTCAAAGTGATCCCCGACGGAGGGGAGCCTGTCGAGTCGCGAACGGTGATCGTCGCCACCGGTGCCCGCGCCAATTACTTGGGGCTCGACTCCGAAGAACGTTTCAAGAATCGCGGCGTCAGCGCCTGTGC
>SLMF01000278.1 GCA_007133715.1 Planctomycetaceae bacterium | reverse complement strand
TCCCAGTCCGGTGGATTCGCTGACTTTCAGGGTTTCGACGGGTCGCGCATAGATGTCGGCTTGGATCTGGTTCCAGAGTTTCGAGCGGGTAGCACCGCCGCCGATGCGAAAGCCGTCGGCGTCCAGTCCGGCGTTGCGCCACTGCTGGAGCATATCGCGGATCTCGAGGGCGACGCCTTCCATCACGGCTCGGGCCATTTCGGCGCGGCCGTGGGCGAAGGACAAGCCGACCCAAGCCGCGCGGGCGTCGGCGTTCCAATGGGGTGAGGCCGCGGTGGCCAGGTAGGGCAGGAACAGCAAGCCCCGACCGCCTGGCGGAACGCTCGACGCCAGCTGATCCAGTTGCTGGTAGGCATCTCCCCCGCCCTGCTGCTCGCCCTGCCAGCAGCCGGGCGGAAACAGGTCGCGGTACCAGCGCAAGGACGCGGCGGCCGCGTTCGACAAGCCTTCGACCTGCCACATGCCGGGCGCGGCATGGTGCGTGATCATCATCCCGCCGAACCCGTTGACCGGCCGGGCGGTGACCAGGATCGCCAGACCGGCGGTGCCCAAGGTGACGGTGGCCAGACCGGGCTGGATCGCACCCATGCCCAGCACACTGCAGTTCTGGTCGCCGGCGCCCAGACATAACGGCGTGCCGAGCGCGAAACCCGTCTGCTCGGCAACCGCCCGGCCGATCGTCCCCACCTGCGTGCCCGGCGTGGTGGGCCGGCCGAACAGCTGGGAACTCAAGCCCAGACGGTCCAACAACGGCTGGTTCCAAGTCCCCCGATGCAAATCCCACACCCCGTAAAACACGGCACAGCACAGGTCCGTGTAGTAATCGTCGGCACCGAAAGCACGCAGTACCAGATCCTGGTTCTGGACCACGCGCGCCGTCCGTTCGAACAGCTCCGGCTCATGCTCCCGCATCCATAACAGCTTGGTAATGATCCAGGTAGTTCCCAGCGGCAAGCCGTTTTGGGCGTAGTACTCGTCGGCCGAGATCATTTGGCGAAGCCGCTCGACCTGTTCCCCCGTCCGGGCATCTTGCCAGGAGAACAGCGGGCGGACGGGCGAGCCGTCGGCGGCGACCAGGCAGGTGACCGAACGTTGGGCGGAGAAGCCGACCGCGGCGATCTGGCGGGGATCACCGCCCCAGCGGCCCAGGGCTTGGCGGCAAGCCTCCTCGGTGCGGGCGATCAACAGGTTCGCATCCTGTTCGACCCAACCCGGTTGCGGATAGTTCGCGCCGTACTCGCAATAGTGGCCGCCCACCGGTTGACCTGCCAGGTCGAAGATCAGGCAACGGGCACCGGTGGTGCCCACGTCGACGCCCGCCAGATATCGCGTCATGATATATTCTCGTTGTGAAACCAGTCGCACAATTCCCGGGCATGGAGGCAGCCGTCGGTCAGCTTCACGTGGGCGGAGCCCGGCCTCAGTTCGGCTGCGGGTCCGCCCGGATCGCCCAGGCAATTGACGATCAGATCGGCCCGGCTGAGATCCTCGTGTTCCGTATAGGGGTTGGTGGTGGCGACGACGTGCAGTCCCGCGCCTTTGGCGGCTGCCACGCCGATCTGCGAATCCTCAAAGACCACAGCCTGGTCCGGCTGCAGTCCCGACTTTTGCAAGGCCAAGCGGTAGATTTCCGGATCCGGCTTCTTGGCTCGCACCACGTCTCCGGCCAGAATGAAATCGAAGGGGATCCCGGCCAGCAGCCCTCCGGCGATCGCGCGGGCCGCTCGTTCGTTGGCCGTCGTACAGATGCCCAGCCGCAGGCCTTCCGCAACCGCCTCTTCCATGATCCGGCGGACCCCCGGTCGTAGCGGCAGCGTGCCGCTTTCGATCAGCTCGATGAACACATCCGTCTTGCGGCGGTGCAGCCGTTGGATCAGCTCCGGGACCTCGGCCGCGGGAATCTCCACGCCCAAGCCATGGGTCTGCCAATAGTGCCGCATCCGTTCCTTGCCACCGCCCACCTGCAGCAGCTGGTGGTACTCTGCGACATCCCATTCCACGGGCAGGTTGAATTCGGCGAAGGTGCGATTGAACGCGACGCGATGCCCGTCACGCTCGGTGTCGATAATCACTCCGTCCTGGTCGAAGAAAAACGCCCGGATGCGACTCATGCGGAAACTCCTTCCTCGATCTTGGCCAAAGAAGCGGCGCCCAGCAGCCCGATCTGCCGGATGGTCTCCAGGGCATCCACAATTTCGGGAGCCGCCCGGGTGCCCAGCCGATCCGCGCCGGCCAGTAAAAAAGCGTAGGCGTTCTGCGGCCGGGGGAACTGGACCCCCGCCACCTTCAGCCGCACCGGTGTCTCTGCCAGGGTTTCACGCATCACCAGGAACTGTTCCAGGCTGGGACCCTGGTACTGGCCGGACGAGGTTTTGGCGAACTGGATGCCGGCCGCGGCCACCATTTGGCAGGCGGTGGCGATCTCTTCGTCTGTCAAGAAACAGACTTCGAGAATGCATTTGGTCACGGCCGCACCGGCCGCCCTGACAAACTGGGCCAATTCCTGTTCGACCACCTGGTAGCGTCGGTCCTTGAGGGCCGCCACGTTCAACACCAGATCGACGGCCGTACAGCCCCGCCGCACCGCCTCCTCCGTCTCGAAGGCTTTCACCGCGGCCGTAGCCGAGCCCAGGGGAAAGGCGATTCCGGTTCCGATCTCCACATCGCAGAGCCCCGACAACTCGCGCGCAACCAACGGCGTCCAATAGGCACTGCTGGTATAGAAGGC
>SLMF01000403.1 GCA_007133715.1 Planctomycetaceae bacterium | reverse complement strand
TGTTGAACGGCTGTTGTTTTGGCGGGGTGTGCGAGCAGCCGGGTTGGTGTGTGCGTTTCCCGGAGAACAGTCCTCCGTATGCACACCAGCGGGCCCACGGTCAACTGCACGGTTTTCGAGTGGGAGCAGGGGGGGAAGGGGCGGTTCCGAAGGTGCTGGTGGTCGAGCCGGGCGGTCCGGCCGCGACTGCCGGTTTGGAACCGGGCGCGGTGATCCGGGCCATCGACGGCCGCCCGGTGACGCAGTTGGCACAAGCGACCAGCCACTTGTCGGTGGCGGGGCCGCGGCTCGAGCTGGAAACCGATCGCGGCCACGTGACCATCGCGCTGGACGCCCTGCCCGCCCGCTCGCGACTCGTGCATCCGGTCCAGCTGTACAGCGCGATCAATGCCGGCCTGCTGGCCCTGCTGCTGTGGGCCTGGTATCCGCTCCGGCGCCGCGATGGCGAGCTGTTCGCTGCCCTGCTGCTGATCTACCCGATCACCCGGTTCCTGTTGGAGCGGATTCGCACGGACGAACCCGGCCAGTTGCAAACCCACCTGACGATTTCCCAGCTGGTCAGTTTCGGTTTGGTCGCCCTGGCGCTGGGGCTCTGGCTCTACTTGATCCGCCAGCCGCGTGGCAGCGTCCTGCCGCGATCCTGATCCCGACGCTCGCCGATCCCTTGCCAGGGCTCGGCAGGTCAACTGGCGTCGGTGGGGCGGGTGCCGTTTGTGTGCAGGAACAGGGTCCGGGTGGGATAGGCGAATTCGATCCCGTGGCGTTCGAAAGCTTCGTAGAGGGCGAAATTGATCTGCTGCTGGACATCCATGTACACCGCAAAATCCGCGGGGCTCACATAATACACCACCTCGAAAACCAAGGCGGATTCGCCGTACTCTTGGAAATGCGCCCGGTCGAAGCGAGTCGCCTCGCATGTCTGGACAATCTGCCGCACCAGCTCGGGAATGGCCCGCAGTTGGTCCAACGGCGTCTGGTAGGTGACCCCGAAATGGAACACCACCCGGCGTTCCGTCATCCGTTTCATGTTGCGGATGCGACTTTGCAGCAGATCGTTATTGGCCACGACCAGCTGTTCACCCGAGAGGCTGCGTAGCCGGGTGGTCTTCAAGCCGATTTTTTCGACCGTGCCCAGCATTTCGTCGACGATGATGAAATCGCCCAGCACGAAAGGTTTGTCCAACACGATCGACAGGGAAGCGAACAGATCGCCCAGGATATTTTGGGCGGCCAGGGCGACGGCGATGCCGCCGACCCCCAAGCCCGCCACCATCGCCGTCACATCGACCCCCAGGTTCGCGAGGATCAGCAGCAGCACCACGGACCACAACCCCAGCTTGGCCAGAACGCCCAGCGCGCTGACCGTCGTGTAGGCGGAAGCATCGTGTTCCCGCCGCAGGGCACCGAATCGGTTCACCCCGTAATTGACCAGCACGGCCCCCCAGATCGCGCCCTGGAGCAAGACCCCGATCACCGCTACGCCCTGAACCAGGGCAATCAGCCGATCAGGCAGCGTCAGGAGCAGCGATGCCAGAAACAGGGCCAAGAAGAACCACACCAGCAGGCTGGTCGAGCGGACCAGCAACGTGAGCAGGGGCGGCCCCTGGTCCGTCGCCGCGTCTTTCGGCGGCCTGGCCAAGCGGGGCAGGATCAGTCGGCCCAAGGCGTACAGCACCAAGGTGCCGACCAGCACCCCCAACGCGAGCGCCCCTTGTTCGAACGAGTTGCCGTAGATTTCCCCGGGGACGTCGGTCCATTCTTGCAACCAGGTCGTCCATTGTTGCCACATCCTGACTCTCCCTTCGAAATAGCCGAATATCTGCGGGAAACAAGACCACGGGGCTGCCCGAAGCCCTTCCGCTTTCCAGTATCGCCGCGCAAAGCAGCCGGTTCAACCGCGCCGCTTCACAGACGCGAAGAAAGAAGTGTCGGTCGAGTCGGCTCAGGAACAGGTACATCATGCCGGGCACGTCGCGGTTCAAGATCCCCGAGGAACTGCCCACGGACGTGGCAGTGTTTATCGAGTTATTGGAGATAGTTCGGAAGGGGGTAACGGCTGTCGGAGTCGGCAATCGGGTGGACACGGATGGCTCGGGATGAACTGGCGGCCAGCATGGAAGTCGTGACAGTTCCAAACCGGTGTGTGAAGGTAGATGTTGCTGAACAGCGAACTGAACTACTCCGGCTGCGTGGCCCCGGGGCAGTACTTTGTCAAGCAGGTGGGCGAGTCGGGCAAGTCCGCCGAGTTATTGGGGTTGGTGGGAGACAAGAACACCTGGAACCGGTCCAAGTGGCCCTAACACAACGGGGCAGGGAGACCTGAGGTCGACGGTTTCGGCGGGGTCAGAGACCCGCGCCGACCAGTTTTGTTAGGGCCTCCAAGGTCTTTCACAGCGTGGTGGACCGCTAGCCAGACTTGAAGATAGTGGCCCAGCAGAGCGCCGATTTCGACCGGGCCAAGGCGACGGAGGAGAAAACCATGCACGCGGCGTTGCCGAGAAAACTGGCTTCGCTATGTTGAGAAACCATCGTGAACTTCTGGTCCGATAACGTGAGGAGCGCTTCGCCTGCATCCGATCGGCCGGCGGCCTCGATGGTTTTGGCTTGATGCGCATTTTCCCTCCCTTCCCGCCCACCGGGCATGGGAGACTCTGGCCAGCCGAAAATCTTTCGGCGCTAACTCGATTGATGTGGTACGGTTTGCCAGTGGGCCCAACGCGGAGCCCTTCAGCGAGATGCGGAGTGTTCGCCCATCGGTCTATCTCCACTTCCAATGCAGAATCGACCGGCAGTTTACCCCATCCCCCGCTCCCGCTTCATGCACGCTTGTCGAAAGCTCTCTCTCGAATCAGAGCCGGCGGAGGTGCAGGATCGCCGTTTCGTCGTAGTCCGGCACGTTGATGACCAACGGATCATCGCCACCTTCGATCTTCTGGCCTGCTCGGCCGCCCGTCCCGAGGTAGGTATCCGTCTTCGGTTCGTACAGAACGACTTGCCAACGCCCCGGCACGCTGCTGAACGTCACTTCGCCGCCTTGGCCACCGAAGAGCTGGACCAGGTACTCGCGGCCTGCCCGACCGATGGCGTTGGCACCCGGGCTGCCTGGGGGAAGACCGGCCACAAGATCGGCCTGGGGTTGGAAGTGCCTGAACTGCACCCCGGCCAGGAATCGGCCCATCCGCTCCAGGGCCTCGTACTGAAAATCCGTGTTCGCAGCAGGCAGTTGGCCGTAGGGGCGATGGAACCGCGAAGTCGCGGCACCGCCCGTCATCCGCGACCAGAGCACCGCCGTCCCGCCCGCAGGGACGTTATGATAGTCCTTCGAGACCACCAGCGGCTTGATCTTGCCCGTTTCAACCATGGCCTGCTGATAGCGACGAATCCGCTCCGCACCGCCGATGCCTTGCCGCGTTGGATCGCTGCCAAATTCGTGCCGGGAAACTCCTTGGGCGATGTCGACAAAGTCGTAGCGATCGTCCGTAGACAGCGTCAGGGGGTTCAGGTCATGATCGCATTCGCCCCCGCCGTCGCGGCGGTTCGTCGAAGGCATCTCGCCGATCAGGGCCCCGGCAGGCAAACGCTGGCGCAGGTAATCCGCCCAATAGCGGCTCCAGGCCAGCGTGGCTCGTGTCTCGTTCGAAAGGTTCCAGAGCACGTTCGGATAGTCGCCCGCCAGCTTCGCCAAGTGGTCGACGTAACGCTGCTGAAAGCCAAGCACCACCGACGGGTTGCCCTTCACAGCAGGCAGCGTTTCGTAGAAAGGCGCCACGCAGGCCCGTGTCGTATGGGGAAGGGCCTGCCGGTCGTAGTTGACGTTGTTGTCGGGGTTGAACGGGTGGCTGTGCCAGCCGTGACCGGGGCCGGGATCCCATGCCCCCCCGATACCGCGAGTCACCGACCAATCGTCCCATACCTCCAGCGAAACAAGAATGCCACGCTCGCCAGCCGCGTCCAGGAATGCCCGCAGACGCTGCTCCCACGCGGGCTCGAACCTTGTCAGGTCATAGCGGCCGTCGTCCAACCGCTGCCACGGCTGAAGCACCGGGTCCACGGGGCCGTCGTGCATGTGATTCATCGGGTCGTAGGGCAGGCAGCGGACAAAACCGCGGACGTGCGGGCTGTCGATGCGGGACATGGCGGCCGCCAGACGGTCCAGATCCTGGAGCAGTTCAAACTGCGCCGGGCGGCTGATGGGCGTCCAACTGTGACGGTGCGTGGCACCGATCGCAAAGAACGGGACGCCGTCCATGGCCAGGTACCGTGGGTTCTCCGCATACGGACGCACCCTGACCATCCCGCCCTCATCGGCCACCACCGAAAGCATCGAAGCATTCAGGCCCGCTGTAGCCATAGCGATCGCGCACAGCAAACGGAACGAACAATACGTGGGAAGCGGGAACATGGCGGGACTCTCACAAGGGTTACGCTGTCCGGACAGCAGGGTTCGGGGGATTGCGAGGAAGCGATCGGAGCCATCTTCTCGGGACGCCCATTCTCCGCGCTTTCGGAGAACCGCTTCGCCGAGCGTTGGCCATCTGAGAGAAATTTTGAACGCCGTCCGCCAAGATTGCAAGACTCCCGGAACGGTACGGGCCCGTTTTTGGCCGCTTACGTCCACTTTTCCCGCGTGTTATGGGGGTGCGGCGGCCGCGCTAGGACGCTCAGCCGAATTGGCCCGTGAACGTTCGGCATTTGGAAAACCCCGTTGGGCGTTGGGGATAGATTGCCCTGCCATGTCCGGCATGATAGGATCGGTGCGTTCAGGAGCAGAGACGCGTGCCGCCGCAAATCAAGGCAGTCACCCTGTTGAGTCGAAGAAGTTGGGAAATGTCTGCGGATGCAGGCGGTCGTATCCCGAACCTTTCACTTTACCACAACGGGAGAAACATGATCATGCGACACGACCTGGCATTGTCGATTGCAGGAGTGGCCCTGGCGGTATCGGCCTTGGCCGCTGCGGCACCGGCCGCTGAGCCGATGCGGCACACCGAGGTTTCCATCGACGGCGACGCGTTCCTGATCAACGGCCGGTTGACCTACGAGGGCGTGACGTGGTCGCCCGCGGGCGAGGACACCGAATACCGGATCGAGGGATTGCTGATGAACGCCCGGCTGGTTCAGGGGATCTTCGACGATCTCAATCCGGAAACCACCGCTCGTTGGAGATATCCGGACACGGGGCAATGGGACCCGGAACGCAATACGCAGGACTTCATCGATGCCATGGCCAGTTGGTACGAGCACGGGCTGCGTTGTTTTGTGATCAACCTGCAGGGCGGCAGCCCGGAGGGCTATTCCCGCGAGCAGCCCTGGCACAACTCGGCGCTGCGCGCCGACGGCTCGCTCCGTGAAGACTTTATGAACCGTCTGGAGCGGATTCTGGACCGGGCCGACCAACTGGGGATGGTACCCATGCTGGGCATCTACTACTTCGGCCAAGACCAGCGGTTGGAAGACGAGGCGGCGGTGATCCGTGGCGTGGAAAACACCGTCAACTGGGTGCTGGACAAGGGCTACCGGAACGTGCTGATCGAGATCAACAACGAGTGCAACGTGCGCTACGACCACGCCATTCTGCAGCCGCCCCGCGTGCATGAACTGATCGAGCTGGCCCAAGGGATCACCCGCGACGGCCGCCGCTTGTACGTGGGCACCAGCTACGGCGGCGGCACGGTACCCCGGGAGAACGTGGTGAAGGTCTCGGACTTCATCCTGCTGCACGGCAACGGCGTGCGGGACCCGCAGCGCATGGAGCAGATGATCCACGCGGTCCGCGCGATGGATGTCTACCGCGGCCAGCCGATCGTCAACAACGAGGACGATCAACCCTGGCGTGTGGCGGCCCAGGGATTCGGCCCCACCGGCAATAACTTCGTGGTCTGCGTCAAGCACTACGTCTCGTGGGGTTATTTCGACTTTCGCGCGAACGACGAGCTGGGCGATTTCAACCAAGGTTTTCAGTCGGTGCCGGTCAACTGGCAGATCAGCTCGGCTCGCAAGCGGGCCTTCTTCGATTTGATGGCCGAAATCACCGCCAGCCCCGGTACGCCACGACTGGAGCTGGACGTGCCCGAGAACGGCCCGATCCGCGCCGGGGACCGGCTCGAGTTGCAGGTACAGGTCCAGAACCAGCGGGACGACACGCCCATCGAGCAAATCGAGCTGCTGGTCAACCATGCCGTGGTGGCCGAGTCGCGGCAAGCCCCGTACACGTTCCGTCTGAAGAGCTTGCCGGTCGGCGAGCTGAGGGTGCGGGCGCGGGCGACGTATCAACGTGACGGCAGAGAAGTGAGCGTCGAATCGCCTTACCGTACACTCCGGGTGTTGGAAGAGCCCGGCCGCGTGTTCGTGCCCGACCCGCAGCGTCCGATTGCGCTGCGTGCCGCGGAAGACCCCGCTCCCGACACCGCCAGCACGTTGCGAAGCTGATTCCGGCTCGAGCCAGACCCCGTCAGCCACCATCGCTGCAGAACCACCGATCCCTGTCCCTGCTGGGCCCCGGCTCATTGATCTCCCAGCAGCACCTCGATCCGTATCCCGTCCAAGTCAGCTACGCCCCAGACTTGCTCTGCGGCTTCATGGGCACCCCCGCGCCCTGCCACGGCCCCCTGAAACCTCCAGCACCGCACACCGCCGCGATCCCCACCTCACACGGACGGCGGCCGACCATGCGCCGCCGCGAAAAAACGCCAAAATTTTGCACGCTTGCCGAAAACTCACGATAATTATCAAGAAGAACTCCTGAAAAACGGACGAGATCGGTTGCGTTCTCGTCCGAGGGGGTTTAAAGTTCCTCTCAGTTATTAAGACGTAATTGGCCAAGTTCCTGGCGGTGCACGCGAGGAAGCCCGGCCGACGAGGACGGGTGAGGCCGGGACGGGGTGCGTGTCCCGGCCTCGAAACCCGGGGTGAGATCAACGGTTCACGCGACCCAGCACCACAAACAGACTCACCCCGTCGCGCTTGACACGCAACCGGACCGGAGCATCCGCCACGCGGTCCAGCGCCTCGCGAAAGTCCCGTACATTGCGCACCGGTTGGCCGTTGACGTCCACAATCACGTCCCCGGCCCGCATACCGCCGCGAGCACCCACCGAACCTTGCTCGACGTCCGTCACCACCACACCCTGCTCATCCGGCGAATAGCCCAACTGCTTGGCTAACTCCGGAGTCAGCGACTGGACCGTGACGCCCAAGTCCATCGCCGTGGCGTCCTGGTCGGCACTCGGCATGCGAGCCCCCTCTTCTTCCAGCAAGCCGATGGTCACGTCGATCGTCTGCCGCTGGCCATCGCGGAAGATCAGCAGCGTGGCCTCGGTTTCCGGAGCGGTGGCCGCTACGGCATGTCGCAACTGGCTGGCGTCCCGCACCGGTTGGCCGTTGAATTCGATGACGATATCGCCCGCCTGTAGTCCCGCCTCCTCCGCCGGGCTGTCGGGTACGACATCGCCGATCAGCACACCTTCGGTCGAATCAAAGTTGAACGAGCTGGCCAGCTCTTCCGTCAAATCCTGGATCAGGGCACCCAACCGGCCACGCCGCACCTCGCCATCCTCGATGATCGAGGCAGCCACCATTTCGACCATCTTGCTGGGGATGGCAAAACCGACGCCCATGTAGCCCCCGGTGCGGGTCGCAATGGCCGTGTTGATCCCGATCACCTCGCCACGCAGATTGACCAGCGGACCCCCGCTGTTCCCCGGGTTGATGGCGGCGTCGGTCTGCAGAAAGTCCTGGAACATACGCTGCACGTCCATCTCGCGGCCTTTGGCACTGATGATCCCTGCCGTCACCGTTTGTTCGAGTCCGAAGGGGCTGCCCATCGCCAGCACCCACTCGCCCACTTGCGTGGCATCCGAGTCACCGAGGGGAGCGGGAACTAATTCTCCCGCATCGATTTTCAGGACTGCCAGATCGGTGCGGGGATCGGTACCGACCACTTCGGCGGGCAATTTTCGCCCGTCGGAAAGCGTGATTTCCACTTCGTCCGCGTCGGCCACGACGTGATTGTTGGTCACAATATAGCCATCCGAACTGTAGATCACGCCGGAGCCCAAGCCCCGCCGTTCGCGGCCTTGCGGTCCCGGCGACGGGAAGGGTGCGAAGAAATCGTCACCGAAAAAACGGCGGAATTCTTCGGGAAGATCCTGGCGACGCGGCTGACGCGCCTGCACCCGCTGGACACTGTTCACACTGACCACCGACGGCCGGAGCGCGTCCGACACGTTCAGGAACCGGGCGGAAAGATCATCTAAATCCGACAATTCCGCCAAGTTGCTACGGGCGATCTGAGCCACACGAACATCTTGCGCGTAGGAGAAGGGTGTCTGCGATTCGTACCGCAGCATCACCAACCCGCCGCCCACAGCCCCGCCCAATACGGCGGCTGCCACAAATACCAGTTGTCGAGAAACGCGAAACATCTTTTTTGCCTCCATCAAATCGAATGGTCGTCGGTTCTCCAGCCACGCTGTCGCGGCGGAACGTTCCGCTCCGACCGTGAATCCCTTACTCTCCCCAGGAGTTCTACGGATCATGCCCTCGAACTTCCAGGGCAACCAAAACTACACTGCAAGCAGCGTGCCAACCGCGACGCACGGCCGCCGTCCGCTGGATCCAACCCCAAGACGCGGGAATCAACACGCCCGCCGCCTCTCCTGTCCATCGAATTTTCGCAGCCAATTCCCGAAATTCCGGCGAATCGAATCCGTTTGATCTGGGATGGACAAATTGGCACTCAAACCCCACCCGCCTGCCAATCTGACCCCTTGAGAGACGCACACGCCAACACTCACCCCCAATCAGCGGCTGTTTCGCTCTCTTGACACGCGCCCCCAGCAATGCCAGGATCCCAATCAGGCGCGGACCGTCCGCGCCGGGGCGCATCAAAACCTCCGGCTGCACCCTATCCAATACCCCGGGAGACTGGATTCATGATCGAATTGTCGGTTACAGGACTTTTGGGAATCGTCTGGCTGGCGATCGTGATCTGGGCCATCATCCGGACCGCAGAGAGCACGGCCGGCCCGCTGAGCAAGTTCTTGTGGATCTTGATCCTGCTGTTCTTTCCCTGTTTGGGCTTATTGATCTGGTTGTTGCTGGGGCCCAGTCGACGCTACGACTACCCCCTTGGGGGATGAACCCGAACTGCGTAACCCCACAACTGAGGAGTCCCTGAGATGAAGTCCATTCTGTCCACCCTGATGGTGGTTCTGGCCGCTTGTCTGATGGGAGGAACTCTGGTCGCTGGGGAGAGCCGGCCACCCGAGATGCCCTGCTCGATCGGAGGCCTTGGGGGTGCTTATCTGATGGTTGACGCGGGTGAATTGGAAGTCGAGGTATTCCGACGCAGCTGGGACGTGCGCAGCAGCCGCACCCGTTTGCAGGCCACGTTGGCTGGTCCGGATCGTCGGGTTCTGGATGCGGCGGAAATTCCGGCTGCCGAGGTTACCTCGGAGGAGGGGCTGCCGGTGGTCCAGCGTGTCGCGTTACGTGCGTCGGTGGATCGGCCGGGGATCTATGCCCTGATGATCACCTCGCGCGGCAACCGCTATGGTTTGAACCTGGCCTGGGGGCTGCGGACCAACGCCACGTCCTATCTGATCGAGACGTCGCGGGGTCACCGCGACGAACGGCACCAGGAACCGCTGGTATTGTTGGGCGACGGGGGTCCGGCGGAGGTGTGCTTCTTGCCGCGTCCAGGCGCGTTCGCGATCGAAGTCGAAGGCCTGCCGGCCGATGCGGACCCCTTGGTCTTGTATGACGAAACGGGCGCGGAAGTGCTGCAGATCCCGCTGGTGGCGGAGCGGGCTACCGCGATCCGCCAGTACCTGCGGATCTCGCCGGGCGACGCGGAAGAAAGCTCGGCTCGGGCAACGGTACCGGCCGGGAAAGGTCGGGGGACAGCCCCCTGGCGATTGCACGTTCCTCAGGGTCAGGCCTACGTCAACCTGGACGGTCTAACCCGTTGGGAGGGCCAGGATCGCTACCCCAATCTTTGCCTCTGGACGCCGGACCCACAATCCTGGTTCCATTTCCATCCCTATCGCTGGCTGATCAGTCCCTATCAGCGGACGGTCTGGGGGGAACCGGGGCAGGAAGGGCAGATGACCTTTCGCGTACACAACCAAGGCTGGGAGGCTTGGGCGGTGGATTTAAGCGTCGAGTTCTGCGGCGAGGCCTGGCCAGTGGAACTGGAAACGGATTCTTTGCAGCTGGAACCGGGCCAAACCCGCGAGATCCAGGTGCAGTTCACAGCACCGGCGGAGGGCCAGACGGCGGGCTGTTACATCCGAGCGACGCCCCGCGACGTCTCGGGCGTCACATCCTACGCCACCCTGACGGTACGAGGTGGCGAGTCTCCCGTGGGCCAACCGCTCGATCTGCCGCTGGTCCTGGAACCCTTTGCGCACGAGAATCGCCAATTCGGTTACCTTCCGGATTACGCCGTGGACAACCAGGTCTACTTTGATCGGGAAAACCGACCGTTCGTGGTGGCTGGCAGCCGGCTCTTCCGTCAGCAGGGGGAGCAGTGGTCCGGCATCCGCTTGGCAGATGCCGTAGTGCGAACCGTGCCGTCGGACGCAGCCGGAGCGTGGTCGGCCGTCTCGACCAAAGTCGCCTTCGACGCCGACAACGATGTGTACCTGCTGGGCCGCACCGGCAGCACGGTGGCGCTGCTGCATTCGAGCGACGGAGGCGAGACGTTCGTCGCCTATGTGCTGGCTGGTCGCGAGTCCGAACCGCGTGCTTGGGATTTGGAGCAGTTCTCCGGTCATAACGTACCCGAGGGCCCCCCGCCCGTGATCCGCAACACCC
>SLMF01000358.1 GCA_007133715.1 Planctomycetaceae bacterium | reverse complement strand
TCAATCGCAAGACCCGCCAACGCTGCCGAGAAATCGCCGAAATGGTCGGTCTGGCCGACCGACTGGGACATCGCCCACCCCAACTCTCCGGCGGCCAGCAGCAGCGGGTGGCCATCGCTCGAAGCTTGATCAACGATCCCTACTTCATCCTGGCCGATGAAGCCACCGGGAACCTGGACTCGACCACCACCGCCGAGATCCTCGCTCTGTTCGATCGCTTGAATCGCGAAGGACGGACGATCATCATGGTGACCCACGAGGACGATGTCGCCGAGCATGCCAAACGCGTCGTCACCCTCCGTGACGGGAAAGTGGTCAGCGAAGTCCACAATGCCCTGCGGGCCCAACCGGCCCTCGCCACACGCTGACCGACCGATGCGAATCGGCCCTCCGACGTGTCAGCGACTTCTTCCAGGTTGCCGAGAGTTCAGGAAGAACGAAGGAAACAGCCAGGGTGCAGGGTCACTCACCCGTCTGGTTGCAGGGATTGACGCAAGTACTCATAGCCAAGCCTGCGGGTTGCGTGATACAGCGGGATACCAGGCAGGTGGGACCGGCGTCGTTCGCGTGGGCAACACCTGACGGAGTGACATGGCCCTTGTGTATGACTTCGCGAAAACCCACCGGCGCGCACTTCCGCCGGGCACCCCCCCCCAAACGCGGCATGAAACCCCCTATATCGGATTTACCAATCGAAATCGGTGAATTCCACGCCGTGATTCTGGATTCGATCAATGATGGGGTGTTTACCGTGGATCGCCAGTGGAAGATTACCTCGTTCAATCGGGTTGCCGAATGTGGTTCGGTATCTCCGCGACCGACGCGGTTTTGGTAGGGCCGCGAAGAACACGCGGGTTCCGCGTGACACCCCCCCACGGCCCTCGCTTCCCGGGCCCGGGGTACGGGTCGGGGTACCCGGGAGTCAAACCCATGCAAAATGCCTCAGTCGCAGCGTGGCGGGACTCTGGCAAAATGGGCCGGGTTAGGCCGCGACGGCCCCAGCCGGCAGACCGACGGAACTCGAGAGGGACCGGTTTGCCTGCTTCCGCCGACCTCCCCCGAGTTTTGGCGCGGGAACTGCAATCCGTGTCCGCTATGAAAGGACAACCGGGTGAAGATTGCAGTCGCAAGTGGCAAAGGCGGTACCGGAAAAACCACGTCAAGAATGAAGGTTCACGGCACTTGTACTTTCTTGGGAATCAAAAGCCAGCCAGGCGGACGAGGGGCAGGCCGGCGGCTTCCCAGGCCGCGATCCCACCCTCCAAGTTGTAAACTCGGGTGTATCCCTCCTCTTGGAGTGTTTGCGCCGCGTACAAAGAGGTGTAACCCGATTGGCAGTACAAGACCATCTTGGCGTCCTTGTCTGCGGGATACCGCTGCAGCCAATCCCTGGGGGAATCCAAGGGCACATGCTTGTCCGTGGCGGCAAGCTTGGCGTAGAAGGGGGGATTCGTGTTGATCAGCAGGAAGTCTTTGTCTTCCAACATGGCGGCCAGGCGTTGGGGGCTGATGTTCTGAAACGAGGCGCAGGGCGGAGGCGGTGGGCCGACCGGCGCCGGGGCGGGCCCCGCTTCCACATCCGTCGCTTCCCGCGGTGCCGATTCGACGGGCGTCGCGGAACTCTCCCACGTACACCCGGAGAAAACGGTCCATGCGATCAAAACCAGAAAATGACAGCCCAGGACACTTCGCGCACGTATTCGCATGGCGAGCCTTTTCTCTTTCATCCAGCCACGAGTCTCCCACGTCAACCGAATTGTCACGACGGCACGGGGACGTTCGTCCCCGGCCATGGTAGCGACCGCCCCGCTGACGTCAAGCTTTTCGGAGCAAATGACAGGTTGGCGAGTTTCAGATCGGCAAGCGGATTTCGTTACCTTCGGAATCGCGGCAGTCCAGTTCCAGGTGTTCGGGAAAGAGGCCTTCGCTGCCCAGAATCTGGACCGTCATCTTGCCTTCCTCCTCCAACTGGGTGATTTCGCGGCGTTTCTTGTTGTTCAGATACGAAGCCACCTCGTCGTTCACCCGCACGGTAACCCGGCTGGCATGGGGTTGCTGGCCGGCCAACATCAACATACGGACCACTTCGATCGCCATGCTTTCGGCCGTTTTGACCACCCCGCGGCCGCTGCAACAGGGGCAATCGGTATAGACGCTGCGTTTCAGGCTGGGCCGGACACGCTGCCGCGTCATTTCGATCAAGCCAAAGGGGCTAGTGCGGAGGATCTTGGTACGAGCGCGATCTCGGCGCATCGCATCGCGCAAGGCTCGCTCGACACCGCGGCGATGCTTCTCGCGGCGCATGTCGATGAAGTCGTTGACGATCACCCCGCCCAGATCGCGCAGTCGCAATTGGCGTGCGATTTCCCGAGCAGCGGCCAGATTCAGTTGGTAAGCGGCCTCTTCGGCCGAATCATCCAGCCGGAAATTGCCGCTGTTCACATCGATAGCCACCAACGCCTCGGTCGGATCGATCACGATCGAACCCCCGTTGCGCAAGGGGACTTCCCGCTTGTAGATCCGGCTGATCTCGCCTTCCAACTTGTACTTGTGAAACAACGGCTCTTTGCCTTCATAGAAGTGCAGGCGATGGACATGCCGCGGCATCACCAGTTGCAGGAACTCCCGCGCCCGATCGTAGGAACCCTGCTCGTCCACATAGATCGCATCCACATCGGTGGTGCAGATATCGCGGATCGTGCGGATGATCATATCGCTCTCTTCGTAGATATCCAC
>SLMF01000535.1 GCA_007133715.1 Planctomycetaceae bacterium | reverse complement strand
CTCCGCGAGCTGCAGGTCGAGAGCGGGTCGCCGCCCGGAGACGTCACGAACCACGTCGCCTTGGCCTTCGTCAAAAGAATAGCGAGCCAGTAGCCCGTCCGCATGTTTTGGCGATCCGGCGGCATGGTGGTCTGTGATTTCGGAGGCGTCCAGAGCGCGGTTGTAGATGGCCACGCCGTGATACGTGCCCAGCCAGCCCCGCTGGCCCACGAACTCGTCGGCCAGCGCCAAGCGAAGACCGGCGTCCCAGGACGAAAAATCGCCGCCGACCTTTCCCGCCGCCACTTCGTCGCCGTTGACGTACAGACGGGCTTGGCCGTCCGCCGTGCGGGTATAGGCCACATGGGTCCTTTGCAGCTGCACGGCTGCGGCCACATCGGACCGGAGTTGCACGAAACCGAGATCCGGCTCGATGCGGGGCCAACCGACCTCTTCCATCACCGTCCGCACGTTGCGGAGATGGGCCAGCGCAAGCTCATTGGCGCCGATGCCGAACGGCCGGTCATCCGGACCAGGGCGGTGGAATCGCGAACTGGCCAGCCCGCCGATGACATTCCGCCACATCCGTCTCGTGGCCTCCAGCGAACCGCCGGTCCAGGCATGGCCCTCGCCGCCGTAAATCTTGACGTTGTTCAACGGTTTAGGCCTGTCCCGGCGCCGGGCGCGCACATTCAGAATCTGGTTGAAGTGATGCTGACCGGTGCTGACATTGTTCTGGGAGATCTCGAAAAAATCGTAATGCTCGTCGTCATGGAGCAGCTCGATCTGCTCGGGCGAGTTGAAGTTGCTGTTCCGGCGCATGTCGGCCAGGTAGACGTCCACACCTTCGGCCCGGGCCCGCTGGCGAATGAAACGCGCCCAGTACCTACCCCATTCGGGTGACTCTCCGATCTCATTGTTCATGCAGTACAGCACATGGGGATACTTCAGGCTGAAGTCCAACATGCGGTTCACGAAGGCTTCCTGATACCGGCGGACCACCAGGTTGTCGTCCATGGCGGGCACGGTGTGGAAGAAAGCGTGTTTGCTGGGTCTGGCCCCGGAATAGTAAGTGATCTCTTCTGCCAGCCCCGACTCTTCGGCCGTATAGTTGACGTTGTTTCGCGGGTTAAACGGGTGAACTTCCCACCCCCGGTTCTCCGGGCCATAGCCCAGCGGTGCTTCCGATGCGAACAGGTCCCACGGATCCCACACCTCGATCTGCACGATGATGTCGCGGGCATGGCACATGCGTAGGAAGTTGTCGAAACGCTCCCAGTACTCCGTGTCCCACACGTTCAGGTCGTACAAGCCATCCTCTCGACGGGCGAAGGCGTAACGGTTCTCCGGATTGCGGTCGGACATTGTGTTTCGCACGTAATTGCCGCTCGCGGAGACGAGCAAGTCCAAATGGGCCTCCAGCCCGTTCGGTCCCAGCTGGGGATGATTGAACAGATTGTCCTGATCGCTGCCGCCCAGCAGCAGGACGGGCTGGCCCTTGTACTGCCAGTAGGCGGGGTTTCCGGAATAAGGCTGGATGCGATCGGCATCCTTGGCCAGCGCCGAACTGCCCACCCACAACGTGAGGACGGCCAAGCCGGCGAGGAAACCGCCCCGAGGTATTCCCGACTTCGATACAAGCACTTCTCCCGCTCCTTTGACTTAGAGGATAGCAGCCTGGATTTGCGGTTGCACGCGTCCGTCTTGCAGACCCTTCTCATCCTATCAAAGCGCGGGCGCAACGAATACAGCCCCGCTCGGTCTACCGCCAGCTTCCGGCACGCTCGGCGATCGGACCAACGAGGCGTGTCACGGGCATCGGGCGGCTTAGGGTTTGGACGTTTTATTCGCCGCCTCCTTCGATTTGCTGTCGAGCCGCACCTTCGCGGTGCCCAATGCTCCCGCGGGCTGCTCTCTTCTCGAGCAAGCCCCCCCCAGTCTCCCAGCGCACGGAAACTGGGGAGCCAGCAGCAGCCCGTGCTGGCGGCCGGGAGCCGAGATCAGGGCGGGGCGGCAGACAGGGGCGGGAAGGGCGGCAGGCGGTGACCGTCGGGTTTGGCCAGCAGCAGCTGGACATCGCCGATGGCCCGCTCGCGAAAACCGCCCTCGCAGTAGCAGAAGTAGAACTCCCAGGTGCGGAGAAACCGCTCCGAAAAACCCATCGCTCGCAACGTGTCTCGCTGGCTGACAAAACGCTGCCGCCAGGTTGCCAAGGTGCGGGCGTAATGCGCCGTGAGATCCTCGAGATGGACCGGCTGCAGGTCCGTCCGCCGGCCCAGGGAGCCGCAGATCGCCCCCAGCGACGGCAGGCAACCGCCCGGGAAAACATATCGTTGAATGAAGTCCACCGAACGACAGTACTGGGAGTAACGCTGGTCCGGGATCACGATCGCCTGCAGCAGCATCAGACCGTCCGGTTTCAACCGCTGTGAGCAGACTTGGAAGAAGGTTTCGAAGTATTGGTGCCCGACCGCTTCGATCATTTCGATCGAAACCAATTTGTCGTAGGTTCCTTGCAGGTCGCGGTAATCGTCAGAGCAAACGGTGACCAGGTGCTGCAGACCGGCCGCTGCGACTTGTTCGACCGCATAGGCGAACTGCCGCGGGGAAATGGTGGTCGAGGTAACGCGGCAGCCATGATGGCGGGCGGCATAGATGGCCAAGCCGCCCCAACCGGTACCGATTTCCAGCAAATGATCGTGGGACTGCAGGCCCAGTTTCTGACAAATTCGGGCGAATTTCGCCAGCGACGCCTCGTGCAGGCTGCTGGTCGCCTGCGGGAAAATGGCGCAGGAATAGGCCATGGTCGGGTCCAGGAAGCGCGCGAAGAACTCGTTTCCCAGATCGTAGTGGGCTCCGATATTCCGCCGGCTCCCCGCCATCGTATTGCGGCGGAGCCCGTGGGCCAGTCGGGCCAGCGGGCGAAACAGGCGGGCCACACCCCGGTCCAGACCGTTGAACAGCTCGGCATTGCGGCAGAAGACGCGGATCAGCCCGACGAGATCGTCGCAATCCCAATAGCCGCGGAGGTAAGCTTCGGCCGCACCGAGACTGCCACCGAAAGCCAGCTGTCGATAGCAGCGGGCATCGCGGATCCGCACCCGCACCGGCGGCAAGTCCGAGTCCGAACGGCCGAACTCGCGGCAGGCACCCGCCTGCTCCAGGATCACACGGCCGTCCCGCAGCGATTCGAAACGTCGCCACACACGTTCCCGCAGTCGCCGGTCCCACCAACCGTCCCGCCATCCGCGCTGCGGCGAACGGCCAACCGTGTCACCACTGGCACTCATGCTCCCTCCGCCTTCCGGTTGTGTTTGGGGTGAGAATAAAACGGGCATCGCTTGCGCCACAGACGGAATGCCTGCCAGTAGATCGCCTGACTTACCCGAGCCGTCATCCAGGGATATCGGGCCAGCGTGCCGAACAAGCTGCGACGCGTCCATTCCTGCCGCCGCAGCACCAGGTGCACATCGAACAAACGTTGGTCCCCCCGCCAGTTGACAATCCCCACCCGGATCGTGCTGCCGGGTTCGTTGAATTGCCATTGATAGACCATGTCCAGGTCCATGAAGGGCGAAACGTGAAAGCCTTTGGGATGGCGGAACCGCAGGCCCGGCCGCTCGGGCTGCCGATTTCCCGCATGCAACACATACGCATGCCGCTCGCCCCACGGTGTGTTGGTCACTTCGGCCAGCACCGTTTCCACCCCGCTGCCCGCCGCATCAAAGCAGTAATAGAGACTCAACGGATTGAAGTAGTAGCCCCAGTTGCGGAGCAAGGTCAGCAAGCGAATCGGTCCGGCGGGCCGCGTGCCCGTGTGCTGGGCAACCTGCTCCCGAACATCATCGGCCAAAGGCACGTGCGGATCGCCCAAATGGTCGCTCCGACGGAACGCGGCAGCCGCAAACCGACCTCCCCTCAGGCCGTAGCCGCGGTGCAGCAAGCCAGGGACTTCGTCCAAGTCCAGGTAGGCCAGGTACAGCCGGTAGCGGAAAACATGTTCCACCGGAGTCCACCGCCGATGCTGGAGGTTTCCTAAGTACAGGCAACTGTGCATGATTCCCAGCTCTTCCCGAAACATTGGCCCACAGCCAAAGCGCTGTTGACCCCGTCCTCGTGAAACCCGTGCCCCCAATACGCGCCACAGTAATACGTGCGCCGCCGACCATTGATCTCGCCGAACCGCTTTTGGGCCGCCAGAGCCGCGTTGTCAAATACCGGATGGTGGTACTCGAGCTGACGCAGGATCCGACCCGGCTCCAGCGAACTCGTGGCATTCAACGTCACACAAATCGCCTCCGCTGCGACATGTCCCTGCAGCCGATTCAGGTTGTAGGTCAGCACCACCGGCTGATTCTCCGCCGACGGGATCCGGTAATTCCAGGAGGCCCAGGCCCGCGGGCAGCGGGGCAACAGCGAAGCATCGGTGTGAACCACCGTCTCGTTCCGCTGATAGCCCAAGGCACCCAGGATCTCGTCCTCGGCCTGATCGGCGTCGACCAACATCCGCCGCGTCTGGTCGGCGTGGGCAGCCAGGACCACCGCGTCGAAATCCTCCGACCCGCCCGGATCCGAAGTCACCAGGACGCGATTGGCAAACCGCTGCACGGCCACTACCGGACAGCCAAGGCGGATCCGATCAGCAAAGGGAGCCGTCAACGCCTGGACATAACATGCCGCACCGCCTTGGACCGTCTTCCAAGGCGGGTGGCCGCGGACACTCAACAAACCGTGGTTGGAAAAGAAACGGACGATGAAACGGGCCGGAAACTGACGAAATTGGGCCGGAGCGGCCGACCAGATCGCCGCCCCCATCGGAATCAAATAGTGCTCGATGAATTGCCGACTGTAGCCCCGACGGTCCAAATAAGAGCCCAACTCCTCGCCGTCCTCCCGGCTGTCCAATAACTCCCGAGCCTGGCGGTTGAACCGCAGTACATCGTACAACATGCGATAGAATGACGGGCGGAGCAGATTGCGACGCTGCGCGAACAGCCCGTTCAACGAACTGCCCTGATACTCCAAGCCCGTTCGGTCGCACCGCACGCTGAAACTCATGTCACTGCCCCGAGCCGGGATCCGCAGCTGTTGCAGCAAGCGAATGAAGTTCGGATACGTGCGGTCGTTAAAGACCATGAACCCGGTATCGACCCGATAGGTCTGGCCGCCGACAACCACGGAAATGGTGTTCGCATGCCCCCCCGCGTAGGAGTTCGCTTCGAACACATGGACCTCGTGCTCGGTGTCCAGCATGCGGGCCGCGACCAGTCCGCTGATACCCGAGCCCACGATTGCGATCTTCATACCGACCCCTCGAAATGTACACTGGTGAATCCCCTGGAAGGATTTAACCCGTCTTTTCTCCTAGCTATCATAGCAGTCCCAACAGGCGGTTGTAAGTCAACGGTGTGCGGTTTGAAGACGCGGCGCTTGCCCGCAATTTCCGTACTAGATTACGTGGTTTCTACCGATCTCCATCGTGGCCGAATCGCGACCGAACCCCAAATAAGCCACACCCCGTGCCGGATGAGTCCCTGCTCGCTACGCTTCATCAATCCGTGCCAATTCCGAAGGGAAAAACCCGTTTTTTGACGAGATGGAGAGCCAGGAAACGGTGCTCGGACACGCGCCGATTTCGCCTCGTAGTCGAGCGACTCGTTCGCCAAGGTCTGCGTTCGTTGGATCAAGCGCGTCAGCAGCACCGAGCACCGCCGCAATCAATCAGTTTGGTAGCGGCCGAGCGAAGCGAGGCCGCGCTGGGAGCGGAGCGAGGATTCAGCCCTCCAGGATCGCCCGGGCCAGTGCGAGGAGACTGACGGCATTCAGCGCCAGGTGGGCGACAATGCAGGGGACCAGCCGATGCGTTTGGCGATAGACGTAGCCGATGGCGATCGCGTAGAGGGTCAAGGTGACCAAGGCGGGAACGCCGTGCGGGTAGTGCATCAGGGCAAACAGCAGTGCCGTGACCAGGATCGGCCACGTGCCTCCCCCCGCAGCTTGGCCCGCCGAAGCGGATTCCGGCTGGTCCCACGGTTCCGCGGAAGCCCAATCTGCGCCCGACGGATGTTCGTCAGCCGGCGAACCCGCTGGAATGATATCCCGCGAGCGGGGGATTAGGAACGCGGTCAGTCCCCGTGTGTCCAGCCGTTCGAACCAGCCCTGCAGCAGCGTGCGAAAAAAGAATTCCTCGACCACCGGGGCGACAACCAAAGCCGCTAAACCGCTGACCGCCAGAAACACAGGCTCGGTCCGCTCCTGCAACATCTCGATCAGCGGATGCTCGTAGGGCATCCAATAGACCAACAGCGCCTGCAGAACGTAGACGGGGGGCGCCCACATGACGAATACCGCACCCCCCAGCCAAAGGTCCTGCAGCAACTTGTGGGGCTGGATGCCGATGTCTTGCCAAGTCGCCCGCGCGACACGACGGATCAGCAGCAGCCAAACGGCGGCAGCTGCCAGCTTGGCCAAGGAATCCGCCAGCAGGACGCCCACCCACTGGTCGCTGGTCAGCTCGACAGACGAGAATTCCAACTCGGGGCCCAGCCACTGCCGCACGCCTGTCACAACCAACAGCTGGACGCACAGGAACACGAAAACCGCGGCCAACACCTCCCAAACCGTCCAGGGGACCATCGCACGCGGTTCCCATTCCAGCAGCGGGTCACCCCTTCGGTAACGCCGAATCGCCCGGAGCCAGCAGCGCAGGCTGGCAACCAGCACGAAGGCGACGAAGGTCAGGTCCAGGGTCTGCATGATTCGGAGCACTCTCCCGCCGCACCCCACCGGGGCACGTCGCCCGTTCAGACTTGCGGTCTTCGCAGCAGGCGGAACGCGACCACCACATACTGCGTTCCCGAATAGATCGTCAACAGGACGGCCGCCCAGACGGCCAGCGGTAGCCACCATTCAAAGCCCAGACGCTGGGCTTGCGTGGGATCGGCCAGGACAAACAGACTGATTCCCACCGCGATGCACTGAAAGACCATTTTCAGTTTGCCCGACATTTTGGCCGAAAAATCGCCACCCCGCTGTTCGATAAACCCACGCAGGGCCGTCACCAGCAGCTCGCGAGCGACAACCACCACGGCCATCCAGGCGAACACCCCCGACCCCTCTTCCGAGGCCAGGAAAATGAACACACCACAGATGATGATCTTGTCCACAAACGGATCGAAAATGCGACCCAAACGTGTCACCTGGTCAAACCGCCGCGCCCAGTAGCCATCGACCCAGTCGGTCGAAGCAGCGATCACAAACACAACCAGCGCCGTGTAGTAGAACCGCAGCGGGATCATGACGAACACCACCACGGACAGCACGAAACGCAAGGCCGTGAACAGATTGGGCACGTTCCAAATCGTGGGAGGACCAGCCGGGCTCGCCGCACACTCCCCCCCCGTCTCGCGGGGCCCCGAATCAATCTTCGTGTCGGTCACAATCAGTCTGATCTCCGTTCTAATCCGCCTGCAAACGGCCCGCCACTTACGTGGAGGCCACCCATCTCCCGAGAATCATCGTCGGGATCAACAAGGCCACAATGCCCAAAGAGTATACGCCACGGACCAGGAGCACCACAGCCGCATCCAACATGATCAGCGACCATAACGCGTGCCGCACCGCCAACTGAACCTGCAGCGGCTCCGGCCGAGCAATCGCCACCAGACACCGCCGCACAATCGTCACCGTCAGCATCCCCAACAGCAGCCACCAGAAGGGTTCGAGCAAGGTCAGCGGGACCGCCTCCCAGATCATGATCGTCTGGTGGAGGCGTCCCAACACGGCGATCCCCAGAACCATCAAACCGACGGAGGCCGCCAGTTCCCAACGACGGCTGGTCGTCGCCTCCCGCCGCGCAAGACACGTGACACCCGAAATGTACAAACCGATTCCCAACGCCGCATTCGCGTGATGCGGACCGAACCCCAGCAGATTGGGCCCCGCAAAGGGCAGCCCGAGACTGACCCCCAGAAGCACATTGAAGAAGCGACACGCGCCCATCGTCAAGGGACCCAGCGAGGTCGTTTTCAGGACGCCGTTATACAAAACAATACACGACGCCAGAGCCGAAGCGACCACACCACTTCGCCAAGCCATTGGCAAGGCAGGCGGGAAGTAGCCCGCGAGCCAGCCGCAAACGAGGCCGCCCAGCCACAGTCCCCAACCCAGACGGCGGGCGGTCGACCAAGCAATGCGACCCGACGGGATCGGACGCTCCGGACGCTCGCGACGGTCCGCCCCCACATCGAATACATCGTTCAGCACCATGCCCGCGGTGTACAACAAGCAAGATGCCGCGATCACCAGCACAAATCCGCCCGCCGGAGCTAACTGGGAACGCACCAAAAAGTAACCCATCGCCACATCCGCGACCGCGGTGAACAGATTGGAAACCCGCATCAAACGCAAGTAGTCTCCGACACCGCCCAGGGGGTTATTGCGTTCACCATTCATGCGGCACGCTCGCATGCTCCCGCTACCAGCCACAACACGGCCATCCGCACCGCCACCCCGTTGGTTACCTGATCCAGAATCACCGATTGGGGACCGTCGGCCACGTCCGGTGTCACCTCAACCCCTCGATTGATTGGACCCGGAGCCAGGATCAAGATATCTTGCTTGGCCCGCGCCATTCGCTCGCGATTCATGGCAAACAGCAAAGCATACTCTCGGACGGAAGGAAACGGTCGTGTCCGCTGCCGTTCGAATTGGATCCGCAGCAGATTCAGCACATCGCACCGCGGCAATACTTCGTCCAGACTATAGGCCACCTCGACACCGTAATCTCGCCAATGCCGTGAAACCAAGGTGGAGGGCCCGCAGACGATCACATGGGCCCCCAGTTTCTTGAGCCCCCAGATGTTCGAGCGAGCGGTGCGGCTGTAGGCGATATCGCCCACCAATGCCACCGTCAGGCCCTCGCATCCCCCCCGATGTTCGATAATCGTCAGGATGTCCAGCAATCCCTGCGTGGGGTGCTCATGCGGTCCATCGCCCGCATTGATAACCCCGCAGTCTACATTCTGTGCCAGTAGATGGGGGGTTCCAGGCGTCGAATGTCGCACGACCATCACGTGGACATTCATCGCTTCGATGTTGCGAGCCGTATCGATCACGGTCTCGCCCTTGGCTACGCTGCTACCCGAGGCGGTAAACTCGACGGTGTCCGCTCCCAAGCGGCGGGCGGCCAACGAGAAACTGTTGCGAGTGCGGGTCGAGTCCTCGAAGAACAGATTCGCGCAGGTCCGGCCCTGCAATACGGGCAGTTTAACACGAAACCCGTCCGTTGCCTGCTTGAACGCCAGAGCCGTGTCGAAGATCGTCCGCAGTTCATCCGCCGTCAAACTCTCGATATCCAGCAGATGCCGACGATGCCAATTCTCGGGAAATGGGGGTACTTGGCCGGGCTGAATTCCCCTCACCTTGGTGGACACTGGTCGCTCCTGATACGAAAAAGGGGGGCGATTCCAAGTCCAGCGGGGCTGCCTCCCTGTCGCCAGAATCGCCTCACAACCACCGAACGTGGAGTATAGCAGGCCCGGGGCCTGCCGCAAGCAGTCGGACTGCGGGGAACGTGCTTGAGACGCCTTTGTACGGTATAATCGGATGCAGTACTCCCCCGTTTCACGTGTGCGATAAAATGAGCCGACCGGCCGGAATCCTCCTCATCAGCGACCACCGACGCCAACTCCACCGCTGGGCTCGAGCCTTGGACGGTCCCGAAACGCAGTTGTGGTCGGCCGACGCGACGCTTCCCGCTGCCGATGCGGTGGATGTGATCGTCACGGATCGCGCGATCACCGCCGAATGGTTGCCGGACTGCCGATATGATGCTCCTCTCGCCCGTGGCGAAATCGGCTTGGTTCGTCTTGGCGAGAAAGGCCCCGCCGATGTGGCGCTCTCCGCCCAGCCGACGGCCAGCGAGTTGCGGCTCGCCTGCCGGCTACTGGCCCAGGTGGCCCGACTCCGCCAACGCTGTGCACGCCAGCAAGATTCGCTGGCACGCCTCCGGCAGATGGCGATGAGCGACCCCCTGACTCAATTGCCCAACCGACGCGCGTGGCAGGAGCGTCTGGCGGCCACTACCCCAGGCGGCCAACCGCTTCCTCAACCGAAGCTCGGGAACTGTGTGGCGCTGCTGGACCTGGACCACTTCAAACGGATCAACGAGCACGCAGGCCACATCGGGGGTGACCGGATTCTGCGTCAAGTGGGAGGGCGGTTAGCCGCCGGGCGGCAGACGGGGATCTTCGCCGCGCGGCTGGGCGGCGATGAATTCGGACTGATCTTGCACGCCCCCCACGCAGATGCCGCCCTGCAATCGGTCGAAAACCTGCGGGTCGCCGTCTGCCGTCATGTCGTGCCATACGTCACCGCCAGCGCCGGACTGGCCTTCGCTGCCCAATATACTCCCCTGAACGATCTGTTCTTCATCGCCGACCAGGAACTCCGCAAAGCTAAATCCGCAGGACGCAACCGAACCTCCCAAGCCGAAATGCTCACGAAGACTCCCGACGCAACATCGGCCTCAACTCCATAACGAAATCCCGCACATCCTGGTACTCGCGATACACACTGGCAAAGCGGACAAAAGCCACTTGGTCCAGGTTCTGTAAGCGTGCCATCACCAAATCGCCCAACGCGCGGCTCTCGATCTCGTCTTCTTCCCGGTCATAGACGAATTGTTCAATCTCCGCCACCACGCTGGCTATCTGCTTGGCACTGATCGGGCGCTTCCAACAGGCTCGTTCCAATCCGTTCCGAATCTTCTCACGCTGAAACGGTTCACGCATGCGGTTCTTCTTGATCACCTTGATCAGACGCTGCTCGTACCGCTCGTAAGTGGT
>SLMF01000307.1 GCA_007133715.1 Planctomycetaceae bacterium | reverse complement strand
GTATCGTCTGACGCTGCCGCGGCGTGGCCGTTATCGTTTCGGTCCCTTGCGGGTGTCGACCCGGTTTCCCTTGGGGTTGTTGAAGGCGAGTGTGCGGTTGCCCAAATATGAGCGGATTCTGGTCGGGCCGCGACTGGGCCAACTCACGCCGCATTGGGTGCGCCTGCTGGACACGCAACGGTTTGGTCACCAGCAGGTGCAGCATCGGCAGGGACCGATCGATGGCGACTACTATGGTCTGCGGGAGTGGCGGCCGGGGGACAGCAAGCGTTGGATCCACTGGCGGGCCACGGCTCGGCTGGGCCGGTTGGCGGTACGAGAGTTCGAGCAGCAGCAGGAGCACGATCTGGTCTTGATTCTGGATTTGTGGCAGGGTCGGCAGGCGGATCCGGGGGATCGTGCCCGGGTCGAGTTGGCGATCAGTTTCGCGGCCACGGTAATCGAGGAGATGTCGCGACGTGGGAAGAGCCGCTTGACAGTGGCGGTTGCGGGTCAGCCGCCGGGCTGCTGGTCGGGCCGGGCGACCCCGGTGTTTGGTCGGCAGATTCTGGAACGCTTGGCGATGGTCCAACCGGCCTCGGAAGACCGGCTGGCCGAGTTGGTCGGCGGGATGGTTCTGCACGTCCCGTTGGGGGCGCGGCTGCTGGTGGTCAGCACCCGCAGCGACAGTTTGGGGCATTTGCATCGCAGCGCAAGTTTTGCCGACAAACTGCGGCATCAGCGGGCTTTGGCCAACGTGATCTGGCTGGATGTCGGTTCGGCGCAGATGGATCATCTGTTTCACTGGTGAGAAGGGGCACGAGATCGATGAAACTCGAACGGCTGGTCCAGATTCACGTGGCCTTGCTGGTGTCGATCGGGGCCCTGCTGTTGGGTTTGGCTCAGGGCGATTTGCTGCTGACCGTGATGGTGCTGTTCGCGGCCGTGACGTCCGTGGTCTTCACGGACAGCTTGGGCTGGTTGCGATTGAACCGCGGGCTGGCCAATGTGGCGGCGATGGTGGCCTTGTTCTTTTCGCTGAGCGACTTTCTCGAAGCGGGCTTGCGGAGCCGGTTGCTGGCGGTGGCCAGCCTGCTGGTCTATCTCCAGATCGTGCTGTTTTACCAGCGGAAGAATCCCCGGCTGTACTGGCAGCTGATCATTCTCAGTTTGTTGCAGGTGGTGGTCTCGGCGGCGTTGAATGTACCGCTGCAATTCGGGGTGCTGTTGATCCTGTACGCGGGTGTGGCGATTTCGACGTTGACGGTGTTCTTCCTGCACCGCGAGGTGACGCGGATCTCCTTGCTGGGTCGGCGGAGTCGTGCGGGGCGTGGTGTCCGGCGGCCCGAGGCGTCTCGAAGTCTTTCGGGTTCGCAGGCCGTCCGGCGCATGCTGGACTCGCGGGCGTTGGTGACGTTGCCCAGTTTTCGCCGCCTGGCGGCCCAGACATTGGAGCGGGGGCTGTTCTTCCAGGTGCTGGTGTTGGGCACGACGACGTTGGTGTTTGCGGTGGTCTTGTTCTTTTCGGCTCCGCGTCTGGACAGTGCCACGCGCCGGGCGTTGACCCGGCCGACGCAGTCGGTGGTGGGTTTTTCCAGCGAAATCCGCTTGAACCAGCTGCGGGATGTATTACAGAGCAACGAAACGGTGATGCGGGTGGCGTTCCGCGATCATGCGACCGAGCGTCCGTATGAGATCACAGGCGTGCCGTACTTGAGAGGTTCGGTGCTCAGCGATTACGTGGCGACGGCGGGCGAGAGCGGCTGGAAGCAGCGGAGCAGTTGGGCGGCTCCGGCTGCGTACCGTGGCGGCCCCTGGGGTTCTGGTCGTGTATCGGGCGAGGAGCGTCCGTCCTTTTTTGTGCCCACGTCGCCCTATTCGCCGCCGAACCCCGCGCGCGAGCGTTTCGGAGCTCCGCCCTGGCAGCCCCGGTCGGGCTCGCCCCGCCCGCATCCCGCCGCGGCTGCCTCCGAGACAGGGGCTCCGCGGGAACCGGCGTCGGCGACCGACGGAGACAACAGCCCGACCGAGGAGACCCCGGCGGAAGAAACCGCCGCAGCTTCGCGAGAGGTGCGCTGGCAGAGTCACCGCTTGCAGGCCGCCCCGAACCTGGATTTCCTGGTGCGACAGGAGATCATCGTGGAACCCCTGGACCAAAGCGTCCTATTCGCGCTGACGCCGATCTTTGCCGGACACACCACCTCGCAGGATGTGTCGCTGGACCCGTTGAGCAAACGGCTCTATTCCCAATCGCGGCGGAACACGCCCGTACAGCGGGAGTATCGTTACGACGTGGTGACCAGTGCCCTGCGTGGCGGTCTGCAGATGGAAGTCACCCCGCATGTGTTCCGCACCCGTTCCGAGTGGAATGATTTCTGTGTCGAACAGGAGAAGCTGCGGCTGTTGCAGTTCGATGCCCGCCGCTTCCCCCGACTCCGGGAGATAGCGGACGAGATCGGCCAAGCGCAAGCAGCGGGGAGCGCCCGCCCGGCCGTGCGGGCTCGCGCCCTGCGGGACCATTTCCTCGAACCGGGCCGCTACCATTACACGCTGGACCTGGGCAGTGTCAGCCGGGACAACCGGTTGGATCCGATCGAAGATTTTGTGGCCAATCACCGGGCGGGGCATTGCGAGTACTACGCCAGCGCCCTGGCGCTGATGCTGCGGAGTCAAGGCATCCCGGCGCGGCTGGTGGTCGGCTTCCACTGTGACGAGTTCAACTTGATCGGCGGGTACTACCAGGTGCGCCAGCTGCATGC
>SLMF01000247.1 GCA_007133715.1 Planctomycetaceae bacterium | reverse complement strand
TTCGAATCGCTGGCCGCGCGGGTCCGGCTCACCCGCTTCGGCATGGATTGCTACGCCTATGCACTGCTTGCGGCGGGCCAGATCGATCTGGTCGTCGAGGCCGGTCTGCACCCCTATGACATCCACGCGCCCATCGCCATGATCGAGGCCGCGGGCGGCGTGGTCACCGACTGGACAGGCGCGCCCGCACATGACGGCGGGCGCGTGCTGGCCGCGGCCAATCGCGAGATCCACGCCGCCGCGCTCGAATGGCTCGCCACCGCCTGAGCGCCGCGCCGGGAGGTCAGGATCCGCCGACGGGCCGTCCCGCGACCCGGACCTCACGAATACACCGATCATCGCCCATCATGATGGTGGGAAAGAGCGCCTCCCAGAAATCCTCGGCCCGCGCGGCGCGCTGCGCGATGGCTGGTGTGGCCTTCAGGTCGAGCACGACCAGATCGGCCTCGCATCCCGGGCGCAGATCGCCGATCCGATCCTCGAGCCCCAGCACCCCGGCCGCGCCCCGCGTGGCCAGCCACCACAGCTGCGCCGGATGCAGCGCCGTGCCGCGCAACTGGCCGATCTCATAGGCGGCGGCCATCGTCCGCAGCATCGAAAACGACGACCCCCCGCCCGTATCCGTCGCGAGCCCGACGGGCACGCCGGCGCGCTTGAGCCCGTCCACATCGCACAGGCCCGAGCCGATGAAGCTGTTCGAGGTCGGGCAATGCGCCACGCCCGCGCCGCTTTCGGCCAGCCGCGCGCGCTCGCGCGGCGTCAGATGGATCGCATGGCCGAAAACCGCGCCGGGGCCGATCAGCCCGAAGCCTTCATACACATCCAGATAGTCGCGCGCCTGCGGAAACAGCCCGGCGACCCATTCGACCTCGTCGGTCTGCTCGCTCAGATGGGTCTGCATCGGGCAATCCGGATGTGCCTTCCACAGTGCACCCAGTGCCTCGAGCTGCGCAGGTGTGGAGGTGGGCGCAAAGCGCGGGGTGATGACATAGGACAGCCGCCCGCGTCCGTGCCAGCGTTCGATCAGCGCCTGCGATTCGTCATGGGCGCGCGCGGGCGTGTCGCACAGCGCGGCGGGCGCGTTGCGGTCCATGCAGGTCTTGCCGGCGAGCGCGCGCAACCCGCGCGCCTCGGCCTCGGCAAAGAAGGCGTCCACGCTTTCGGGATGCGAGGTGGCATAGGAACACAGCGTCGTGGTCCCGTTGGCCAGCGCCAGATCGAGGCTCAGCGCCGCGATCCGCCGGGCGTGCCGGGCATCGTCAAAGCGCATCTCCTCGGGGAAGGTGTAGCTCTCGAGCCAGTCGACCAGCCGCTTGCCCCAGCTCGCGATGATCCCCGTCTGCGGATAGTGCATGTGGCAGTCGACAAATCCCGCCGAGATCAGCGCGTCGCCGTAGTCGCGTATCTGCGCCTGCGGGTGCGCGGTGCGCAGCGTGTCGGCGGGGCCCACCGCCGCGATGCGGCCATCCTCGATCAGCACGCCGCCGCGGCGGTCGTGGCGTGCCGCGGCTGGGCCTTCGATGAAGGGATCGGCGTTGAAGGACAGCGTCTGTCCCAGGAGCAGTTCGGCCATGGTCGGTCCCCGTTGCGTGATCCGGCGGCACAAGGTATCGGCGAATGGGCGCGGGCGGAACCGCGGGTTTCGCCCCCTGCAGATGCCGCAGCGCGGTCGAGGTGGCACCATCAGGGGAGGGGGAGTGGAGAACGGCATCGCAGAGCGCAAGGCGGCGCTGCGCAAGGCCGCGCAGGCGGCAAGGGCGCGCGCCCATGCGCGCGTCGCGCCGGGCGAGAGCGCGCGGGTGCTTGGCGAGCTGCTTGCTGATCACGCGGGCCGGGTGCTGTCGGGCTACATGCCGATGCGCAGCGAGATCGACCCGCTCCCGGCCATGGCGGCGCATGAGGGGCCAGTCTGCGTTCCGGTGATCGCGGGCCGGGGCCTTCCGCTGCGGTTTCGGGAATGGTCGCCCGATGCCGCGCTCGAGGAAGGGCCGTTCGGCGCGCGCGTTCCTGCCTCCGGGGCATGGCTGGAGCCTGAGATCCTGATCGTGCCGCTTCTGGCCTTCGACCGGCGCGGCTTCCGGCTGGGCTATGGCGGCGGCTTCTATGACCGCACGCTGGCGCGGCTGCGCGCGCGCGGCCCGCGCCTCGCGCTCGGCTTTGCCTATGCCGCGCAGGAGGTGGAGGCGGTCCCCGTCGAGGAGACGGACCAGCCCCTTGACCTGATCGTGACCGAAGCCGGGGTGATCACGCCCCGGGGCTGAGCCGCGCGCGCGGGTCTTGCCCTCGGCGGGCGGCTTCTCTAAGCGAATTTCATGCGTATTCTCTTTCTGGGCGATGTGATGGGCCGGTCGGGCCGCGCGGCGGTGGTCGAGCGGCTCCCGGGGCTGCGCGAGGAATGGCGGCTCGATTTCGTGGTGGTCAATGGCGAGAACGCCTCGAACGGCGCGGGGCTCACGCCCGAGCACGCGAAGCTCTTGCTCGATGCGGGTGCGGACTGCCTGACGCTGGGTGATCACGCCTTCGATCAAAAGGCGATGCTGTCCTTCATCGAGCAGGAGCCGCGCATCATCCGCCCGATCAACTTCGCCAAGCTCGCGCCGGGGCGGGGCTTTAGGCTGTTCGATGCCGCGGGCGGGCGCAAGGTGCTGGTGGCCCAGGTGCTTGGGCAGGTCTTCATGAAACGGCCCTTCGATGATCCGTTCTCGGCCATCGATCCGGTGCTCAAGGCGCATCCTCCGGGGGGC
>SLMF01000109.1 GCA_007133715.1 Planctomycetaceae bacterium | reverse complement strand
TCAGGACGCTCGCCTTCGTGGACCGTCTCGGCGTCGAATTCGTACATCTCTTCATGCTCGGCACTCCAACCGGCGAAGGCGGCGAAAATATCGTCCGGCGGTAAATCGGCCAAGTCGGCAGTAAAGGCATACGTGGCGGGTCCGGCCAGCCCGAGATGCGTGAACACGGCTTCCGGGAACTCGTAGGTGAACCGGAACAAAAAACAATCGACCGGTTCGTCGTAACCCGGCCAGTACAACTCGCGATGCTCCAACGGCTCGCAGTGCGTGGGCGGGAAACCGAGCTGCGCGGGCTGTGCCAGCCACAGCACCAGTTCGGATTCGGCGCGCGCCTGGGCCGTACGGTATTCCTCGGGGACCTGGTCCAGAAAGCCGAGTTGTTCGGCGTAGGCCAGCACCCGCAGACGCACGCTGGGCTCGGACGCCAATTCCAACAGCTGCTGGCGTCCGGCCGCTTCTCCCAATTGAGCCAGAGCCGCAGTCGCTTCCGCTCGCAGACGCCGGTGGCTCAGCTCCGCGATCTGGTACAGTTTGCCCACCACCGAACGGTCGCCGATCAGAGCCAGGGCATGGCACAGCGCGACGGCCAGCGCGACCCCTTCGCTGACCTGCAGGCTGCGGCGGCGGATCGCCTCCGTGCCCTCGACCCCTTCTGACTCGAGCCGCCCCAGTTGTCCGGCGAGTCCGCCCAGCAGGGCGGCCAGCTGGGTCGCATGTTCCGCGGCAGGATGGCGGGGCAAGTGCCCTTGACTCGTGAGAAAATTGGCCAAGTCCAACACCACCGCGGCCACGGGAGCATGCACCAGGGCGTTCAGCAGGCGGGGAAACAGCCAATTCGGATCGTAATCCACTCGTAAAAACAGCGGTGCCAAGGCGGCTGCGGCCATGTCCGCATCCCGCGGAGGATCGTCGACCAGGAGATCCGCAACCTCCAGCAGGGCCCGCGGCGTCCGGGCAGCGACCAGCAGGGCAGGGATCATCTCGCGGGCCGTGCAACCTGGCTCCAAATGGCGATAGACCGCGGCCAGCAAGGCGACCAGCGGGTCATCCATTTCTCGCGCAGTCACGCCGCGCCCACCCGCCTGCTGGCGGAGCAGCAGTTGCTGGAAGATGCGCCGCAGCAACAGGTCCGCGGCCGAACCCTCGGACGGCCGCCGATCCATGATCTCCTGCAGCAGCTGGACACACTCCTCCCGCGAGGCGGTCTGCAAAAAATCCGCATCCGCCAGGTACGGACCGGCTTGCTTAGCAGCGGCCGCTTCTAACCGGTCCAAATCATCCAACAGTTGCGCCAGACGATCACTCACACCGTATCCAGTCCAAAACGCTGGGTGCTGGGAAACCCCCGGGCACGGGGACGGGAATTTCCACAACTCCCGGGCCCAGTGGCCCATTTAGAAACTACTCCGGGGCCGACGGCTGCAGCAACTCCTGACGCAAATCGGCCGGCAACTCTTGCTGCAATTCTTCCAGCATCCCGTCCAGTTGCTCCTCGGTCAAATCCCCCCGCTCGCCTGGTGGCACTCCCGGGAGCGTCTCCGGAAACATGTCTTCCGGCTCCCCGAGCTTCTCCGCCAGCTTCTCGTACAGACGCGAGCCACGCACGTGTAAGGCGGCCACGTTCCCGTCCGCGCCGACCAATACCATGAACGGCAACGAGTCCACACCTGCTCTCGCAACAATCGGGCTCTCGATCCCCTGCTGCTCCTCGTCGGCACTGATCACGGTGGGCCAAGGCAACGGCTGGAAGTCCAGGAAACGTTGCACCGTCTCGATATCGTCGTCCAGATTGACCCCGACCACCTCGAAACCACGATCCCGATACTGTCGATAGATCCGGGCAATGTTGGGCATCTCGCGCAAACACGGCTCGCACCAAGTGGCCCAGAAGTCGACCAACACGACACGGCCTTCGTACTGCGTCCAATCAAACGGTTCGCCGTCGAGCGTCATCCCGTCCACCACCAAGGGGTTGCCGACCAAGGCGACCCGCGTCAGACCGTTCTGTGCCTGCTGGACCGCCTGATCGGCCAGTTCCTCGTCCGGGTGGTCCCGGTAAGCCGTTTCGATCTGCTCCCAGACCTGGCCCGCCAGGACGTATCGGTCGGTCATCTCCAAAAACTGGGCGGCTTGGGCCAATTCAACCAAGATGCCCAAATTCGCGTCATCACCCGACAACAACTCGGTGATGGCGGTCAATACCGGCTCCTCGCTCTCCGGCTCGTCCATCAACACGGCTCGCAGCCTCTCGTCCAAGCCGACTTCGATGATCCGTATCCGCTCGAACATCACCCGAGCTTCCTCGGCCATCTGGGGGTCCTCGCTGTCCTGAAAACGCTCCCCAATGGTCTGATAAGCTTCGATCGCCGAGTCCCGTTCGCCCAACGCTTGCAAGATCCCGGCCGCCTGACTGATCACCATGAAGACCCCGGGGTTGTCCTGAGCATCCGCGGCCAACCCCTTCAGATCCTCCAAGACTTCCTCGACCGAAACGTCCTGACCCTCGGCCAGTTCGTCGATTGCCAGTCCGAACAGCATCAGACGGCCGAGAAAGACACTCTCTTCATCGTCGTCCTCCAAAAGACTCGCCGCATAGGTGCTCAACTGCTGCTCCATGCCGGGCACGCCGGCCAAGGTCATGGTGCGCTGGGCGTCCAGCTTCGTTTGCACCGCCGACACCCGCTGGTCCGAGTCCGTGGCGACCGACAGGAGTTTCTCCGCCACTTCGATCCGCGCACGCTGGAT
>SLMF01000246.1 GCA_007133715.1 Planctomycetaceae bacterium | reverse complement strand
GGGCTGCATTCGAAAACGGCATCTTCGCTCCTGCGCAGACTTGAAAGGAACGGGTTCGATTCCGTGTGCCGACCTGGCTACGGATCCTCCTCTGTCTAAAATAACTCCGGCGGCACAAATTGTCTATGCAAGCAAAACCGTGCTATACTGCACAAGTTAACCTGTGGCCACCCGGGCCGACCTTCGACAAGCGAACGAGCAGCCAATGCCTCGACGACCGCACAATCCGAATCCGCTGGACGACTTTCTTTCCCATTTCGACCAAAACACCCCGCTTCTGATTGCCGCAGGTGCCTTGATCGCCATTCTGGTGTGGGGGGTCATCACCTCGGTGTACACGGTCCAGGCGGAAGGCCAAGCCGTGGTGAAACGCTTCGGCCAGGTGATCGGAATCCGCGAACCGGGACTGCATTTCAAATTGCCCTTCGGGATCGATCGCCAAATCTTCGTACCCACGGCCCGCGTGTTGAAGCACGAGTTCGGCTTTCGGACCGCCATGATGGACGAGCGGACATCGTATCTCAAGAGCCCCGAGCACCGTGATGAGTCGCTCATGTTGACCGGCGACCTGAAAGTGATCGATGTGGAATGGGTCGTGCAATATCGGGTGATCGACCCGGATCAGTATCTGCATCGGGTCCGGGATGTGGACAAGACGATTCGCGATTTATCGGAGGCCGTGATGCGGCGGATCGTGGGCAATGCGCTGGGCTCGGATGTGTTGACCGAGAAACGCGTCCAAGTGTCCACCCAGGCTCGGGACGAATTGCAGGAGATTCTGGATTCTTTCGAAATGGGTATCCGGATCGGGACGATTGAATTGCAGGACGTAACGCCTCCCGAAACGGTCAAACCGGCGTTTAACGAGGTGAATCAGGCGGAGCAGGAGAAGGAGCGGACGATCAACGAGGCGGAAAAGCGGCGTAACCAATCGCTGCCGCGGGCGTTGGGCGAGGCGCGGGGGATTCTCGAAGCGGCGGACGGCTATGCGGCCGAACGCGTCAATCGGGCGGAGGGCGAGGCGGCTCGCTTTACGGCCATCCTCGAAGAGTACCGCAATTCGCCCGAAGTCACTCGCCGTCGCCTGTACATCGAAATGATCGACGAAGTCCTGCCCCAATTGGGCCGGGTCTTTGTGCTGGATGAAGGGCAGATGTCGCCGTTGCCCCTGCTGAATCTGGACGGACCCGCCCCGCGAGGAACCGCCGACCAACCCACCGCACCGCCCACTGCCAGAGGAGTTCGCTGATGACCAGCGCTCGCCAAGCCCACTCGCCCACACCGCATCGCCGCGGTCACGTCGCCGTGATGGTCGTCTTCGTGCTCCTGATCCTGGCAGCGCTGGTCGCCTACAGCGCCGTCTATCAAATTGATGAAGCCGAGCAGGCGATTGTGTTGCAGTTCGGTGCCCCCGTGGGCGAACCGGTGACCACGCCCGGCTTGCATTTCAAAATCCCCCTGATTCAGGAAGTCCGCCGCTTCGACAAGCGACTGTTGGCCTGGGACGGAGATCCCAACCAGATCCCCACACGGGGGGAACAGTTCATCTCGGTGGACACCACCGCCCGCTGGCGAATCGTGAATCCGCTGGTGTTCCTGCAGAGTGTGCGAGACCAATCGGGTGCGCTCAGCCGATTGAACGACATCTTGGACTCGGTCGTCCGGGACCATATCGCAGCCACGGAACTGGTCGAGATCGTCCGCTCCCGCGACTGGGAGGTCTCCGAGGAGGATCTCAAGCGGGCTATGGCGGTGGAAGGGGACGAGGAGATCCTGCTGCAAGAAGTGCAGACTGGCCGGGAAGAACTGGTCCGTTCCATCCTGAAAACGGCCCAGAAGCAAATGCCTCAGTACGGTATCGAACTGGTCGACATTCGCATCAAGCGTGTGGACTATGTGGAATCGGTCCAGGAGCGGGTGTTCGAACGGATGATTGCCGAACGGCAGCGGATGGCCGAGAAATTCCGCTCGGAAGGCAGCGGGCGGGCTGCCGAAATCGAAGGCGAAACCGAACGGATGCTGGCCGAAATCCAATCGGAAGCCAAACGGGATGCCGAGATCATCCGCGGGCAGGCCGATGCCCGGGCCACTCGGATCTACAACGAAGCCTTCGGCAGCGATCCCGAGTTCTATGCCTTTTTCAGAACGCTCGAGAGCTACTCTCAATCGCTGGGTCGGGAAGTCACGATGCTGATCGGGGCCGATTCGGATTACTTCCGTTATCTGCGGCAAATCGGAGAATTCCAACCGCTAGCCGGCCGCGAGGCAGGCGTCCCGTTGCCAGCGGCTTCCGGCGAGCAACCCGGCGAGGAGCCTGCGGAGGAACCCGGCGAGCAGCCCACCCCCGAGAACGACGCCCCCTGACGTGGCTGCGCCGCAAGGTTTGCCCTTCCTGCGGACGCGGGAGGTCGAGTGACCCGCGATGCGCCTCCCGAGCACAACCGTTGTGCTTGGCATGATTGGCACAGACGGCATACTTCATTGCTTCCCGACTGAGCTAGAGGCCTTGGGGGCCGGGCGTCGATAGAGTAGTTGAAACATGGTGCGAGACTTGGCCGTACGGAGGCTGCCCGGTTCCCGTTCCGCTGGCTCGCGTTGGTATTCTTGGCAAGTTGAGATTGCCGTTTCGTCTTGCACGGTCGGGATGACCGTGCCATCTGTGAGATTCAAGGCCCATGCATTTCCGCACTGCTGACCCCTACACCGAGCTTGATTCTCTGACTGACGAGGGGGCCGCCCACTTCGTAATGC
>SLMF01000306.1 GCA_007133715.1 Planctomycetaceae bacterium | reverse complement strand
GTACGTCGGAGACCCGCGCGGAACGCCGAAGGCGGTAGATTATCTCCTGAGGGGTGCCTGACGGCCGCGCGGACCGAGAATCGCGAGCCCCGCCGCGTTCAACGGGTTGCGGACAAACCGGGGGCGTCCGTCGAGTCGTCCTTGGAGATCGCTCTCAAATGCAGCACCGTTACGTGGCCGAAACTCTCCCGTTCACCGTGCACTTGCCGCCCCCGCCGTAACAGTTCGCCAGTCACTGCCGCTTGTATCCGCTGTACGGTGCGGGCGTTACCGGCCAAGAGGAACCATGCCTCGCCGGCGGCCAGCAGCTGCTCCTCCTGTTGCTCGGTCAGTTGACAACTGCCTGAGGTGGACAGCGGATGCAGTCGATCGGGGGGAACGTCCAGCCGATAGAGCCCCTGGACGGGCAGCAGGCAGTAGTCCCTCAATCGCGGAGTGGTGATCTGCCGCAGCCGATTGGCTTCGATCAAGCCGCTGCGAACCAAGACGGGGCCGTCGCTGTCTGGGACCTGTTGCTGCAACCGCTGGACGGCACCCCGCCAATCTTGCCGCCGATCTCCGATCACGCGTCTCTCGCGTACATAATTCGGGATCATCCCGCCCTGCCAGATCAGAGCGACGATCAGACTGCCAGCGCAGACCAGACGCCAACGCCGGGAGGGCAGCAGCGACCAGATCAAACCGGCGGCCAGCGGGGCGGCTGCGGCCGACACCACCACATAACGCAAAAAAAACAGCCGCGCCCAATCCTGCACGGTCGCACACCAGGCAACCAGCAATGGCACCCACAACCAGCAGGCCACGACCAGCAGGATCGCCAGACGATCCCCGAAACGGCCGCCGATCGCAGCGCACGACCGGCCGAGCTCCCCGCCCGGACCCGCATCGCAGGCAGCGCCCCCCCTGCCCCGCAGGACCCGCCTCACCACCCAACAGCTGCCGGCGAAAACACACAAGCCCAGCGGGATCAACAGATAGATCCGCAACGGGAACAACGAAAACAACGTTCCGAACGGGACGTCCCGCGGAATGAACAACTCCCACGCCGAACGGCGCCGCCCAATCTCCAGCACCTGGGGAAGCGAGGGCACCAGTCCCAAGGCCAGGATCCCGCCGTCGATCAGCAGTTGCCGGGCTCGATATCGTGGCCGCCACGCGGGCCGTACGTGCAGCAGGCACCAAGCAAGCAACTGGGCAGGCACCACCAAAATGGCGGTATAATGCAAGTAATAGACGCCCCAACCGCTGGCGATCCAAGCACCCCGAAGTCGCCATGTCGGCCGTCGCAGCAGGGCCAGGAACAAACCGACATGGACCAGGCCGACCAGTTGAACCAAAGCGTAGGGACGAGCTTCCTGGGCGTAAAACACGGCGTGCCGGTCCCAAGCTAACAGCAAACCCACCAGCAAACCGGCCGCCACACTCCCCGTCCAACGCTGGGCTAGCCAACCGGCAAACAGAACCAACGCCAAACCCGCCAGGAGAGAAGGTAAACGGAGACCGATTTCATGGAAGCCCACCACCCGTTGACACAGCCCGACAATCCAGAAATAGAGCGGCGTCTGGTTGCCCATCTCGGCCCGCCACACGATCGCTGACCAACCGTCCGCCACCGTCCACGCCGTGTGCAGTTCATCCAGCCACAGACTTTCCCCCATCTGCACGACCCGCAACGCGAACGCGCAGAACACAACAGCAGCCCAGGCAGACCATACCTGGGGGGTGTATCGTGTTGCGTCTGCGGAAGACCGGGAGGACGGCCCGGCGGGCGTCATCGATAATGGTCCGCTTCCAGCCGGTAGTACACACCGCCGAGACCGCTGATCGGACGCAGTTCGGTGTCGACTCGCAAAATGCCCGCAATACTACGTTTGCGCAGCGAAAAATGGGCTCGCAAGGGGTCCTGCAACGTGACCTGGATCATGTCGGTCAGCGCCGGCTGCCCCCCAAAGCAGCAGGTTCCCAGGTCGGGGATCAAGATGAACTGGCGGATGTTGTTCTGCTGGCCGTCGGGGTACAGATAGCCCTTGATGAACACCTGCTCGCCGTCCAACTCCAGGGCTCGCGGCGAGACGGGCAGGTCGGGCGCATCCCGCGTCGGCTGGAGGTCGCGGAACGAGATTCGCTGGGCACCCTCCGGTACCTCGGTGGCGTAGACCACGGCATGGAATGTCGATCCGCCCACGAACAGCAGGCCATTGAAGACCAGGGCCGTCCAAGCCAGCCCGCGGCCCGTCAATTCCTGGGGATAGCAGCGAATCGACCTCAAGGCCCGCCAGCCCCAAAATAATCCGATGAACGGTAGGATCACCAGCAACGGAGCTGCCAAGGCCAGCAGGCCGAAGATCCCGATGATCAGGCTGCTGACCGCCGCTTTCGAGACCGCACGATAGGACTCGTAGTCCTCCCAGCCCTCCTGATCATTCTCGACCAAGGCATCCATTTCTGCACACACGGCTGAATTCATAGCTCAACCACCCGCTTCAAGTCGTGAAATCACTCAAACGCTCACTTAGATATCCCGCGCGCGGTGAGCATTGTCGCCTACGCATCGCCCACCCGACTCAAACACATTAGTACAGGGGGTGGAGGGGAATCCATCAATTTCTGCCGCTCACTCTATGTTCTAGCGTTACGAGAAGTGCCGGTAAAGGGTTCGCGCCGCACCCGGTGGCCGGTGGTCGGTGGCCAGTGGGTCGGTGGGTCGGTGGGTCGGTGGGTCGGTGGGTCGGTGGGTCGGTAGGTCGGTGGG
>SLMF01000528.1 GCA_007133715.1 Planctomycetaceae bacterium | reverse complement strand
TGGTCGGCGGGGATGTTTTGCAGGATCTCGCGGAGGAAGAAATCATCCATATCGCCGCGATCGCCGCGACGGACCAGGAAATCGTACAGCGGGAAATCATCGGGTAATGTCTCATCCAACTGCTGTAACAAGCGACCGTAACGCCCGATGGCTCTGGCTAAATCATCGGCGGCCACGTCGTCCATCAGCCGTGGGAAACGATCGTAAAGCTCGCGCCATTGGTGCCATGCTTTTTCATACAGTTCGCGCGCGTCCTCCAAAGCAGCTGCGTCATGCAATTGCTGGGCATTGTACAAATTTTCGCGGGCATCCACGGCCGTCCGCGTCTGCTCTGCCTCACAACGCGTACCCCAGTACTCGTAATTCACAATGCCGCGGTACTGGGAGGTGCGGCGGGAGTAGTGCCCGAGATCTTCGAGACGCGCGGCCAATTGGCGGGTACGTTCCCGTAGTTCACCCTGGGCCTGTTCCGCAACTTCGGCGTGGGTAACTTCGGTGAGTTCACGGGCTTCGAACAGCAAGTTAAACTCGTCATCGGTCAATTCGTCGATCTGCGTTTCGGCCATCGCTAAAACCCGCCGTTGATCGGGAGTCAAGTTGTCGAGTTTTTCCTGTTCGAGACGTTCCCGCTCGCCGGGCAACAACTGGTCCAGCTGCTGGACCAGGTTTGCAATATCCTCGTTAATCTGTTCATATTCTGCCAACCGAACGGGATGTCCCCAGGAGGTCGGGATCTGACGGCGGCCGAATTCCTCCCAACCGCCCTCCGCCTCGCGCCACGCCCGCATGGCCGTTTCTCCCAAAATCCCCTCTTCGGCGATCGTCGAAGCATAGTTGATCAGGGACATGGGGTTATCGGAGTGGAAGATCAACGGGCTCTTGCCGCGGAGCGGCATCCCGCGGGTATCGACGGCCAACTGAGCCCGCTGGTACCACAGTCGTCCGACCAGCCAATTATCGGGTCGGCCGTCGTAACCCAAGGCCTCGTCCACCACCACTTCTGTATTGATTTCGTCATGGAAATCGTTGTCGTCACGGAACATTTCCCGGAACTGGACATGCTCGTCCGCGCGCCCGATCTTCTGGCCCGTGATCCAGCCCACTTGGTGCAACAGGCGGGGATTCTCACGATTGTAGTGGGTACCGTCAACCAGGAAATTGATGCCGCGTTTGACCCAATGATAGCGGTGGCGATAGTCATCGAACTGCACCGAGATGTTATACGACAGGTTGTGGGCTTGAAACTCCCAGACGGTGATGAAGTTCGGCTGCAGTTTGGTGATCTGGTTCAGTGTCGCCGAGAAATTATCCCAGTCCTCCTTCATTTTGTACTCGTTGGATTTTTCCCACAGCATGATCACGGCAAATGGCCGCATGCCCATCGTGGCCAGTTTCATCGTCTCGCTGGCGGGATCGATTTCTCCCAATTGGGCTTGGGCCAGATTGTGTTCGGCCCGCAGCTGCGCCAGTACCCCTCCGGGGCTGGTATGCGTGGCGGGCTGACCGAGTCGATACAAGGGATATAACAACAGGGCAATCGCGGCGACATAAATCACTTTGCGACGAAAGGAAATGTCCCGGCTCATGCTGCTACCTCGCGAGATTTCAGGAAGAAGTATCCGTAGATGCTCAAGACCACGACAAAGGCCCCCGCCACCACCAGTTGCTGGGCCAGCAGGTGGCCGCTGATGTTGAAGCCGTAAGCGACGAAACGTGACGTGTTGAACATGCCGAAGTCCGGGAAGATCGTAGCGGCCACCCACATGAAAAACAGCAACACGCTGTCGATCGCCGGCACGACCCGATCGATGACCGGCCCCATGTCCAGTTCGATGGTGATATTCATCTGCAGGGCCGTCCGCAACAGCGCCTCGATAGGACCCCCGCCGGGCAATTCGCCCGTGACCAATCCCATGATGAATTCTTTGAACATCCCCACCATGTAGACCATGAACGTGGCCACCATTGCGACCGGACCGCTCAGGAAGGTACTGAACATCACGCCAAAACAGGTGATGACGACCATCTGCAGCCAGATCCCGATATAGCCCTTGACGAAATTCCAAGCGAAGGAACGATCGGGCCCGCGGATGTAGAGGTCAGCCTGAGCCATGCCGAAATACTGGGCCGGCTCCTCGCAGCTGACCCAGATCTCCGTCCGTCCCTGCTCGTCCACCAAGTGTTCGAACAGGTCCACATCGCGCAGCGTGCCATCGGCGTCGATGGCCCGCAGTTGCCGGGGAATTTGGTGCGAGAGGGTGACGAAATCCCGGCCCCCGAAGGGGATCGGTTCGCTGCTGAGCCCCGTCGAAGGGTTCTTGACCGTAATCGCGCCGAGCACGGGCGAGACGATGTCGCCCTTGTAAGTGCGGAACACTCCCAACGTCATTTCCAAGGGCAGATAACCGTCAGGGTACTGATCTCGCGTGATCCCCTCGAAGGTCCACACGCCCGCAGCCAGCGAACCCCCTTCGATATATTGGCGGTAGGTCCATTCTTTGCCCACGCTGATCCCGCGTCCCGGACGGCCGGTGCGGTCCTTGAAACGCAAGGTACCATAGATGGGCACGCGGGCGACCAGCGCCCCGCGAGGGGGCCCGATCATCACTTGCTGCTCGTCGCCCTCGCCGACAATCCAGACCGTATGCTCATGATCCATCTGGCGGTCCGTCTGGCCGAAACCGTCCGGGCCAATCGTGATTTCATGCCGGTGATAGGCATCACGCGACGTTTCGCCCGTCCAGACCAACGC
>SLMF01000169.1 GCA_007133715.1 Planctomycetaceae bacterium | reverse complement strand
TTTCTGTGCCTAGGTTTCCGTAAGACGTTTTCCAGTCGGCGCACGCTGGACAGGGCGGGGAACGAGGGGTATACTGGGGGCCATGCGCAACGCCGAAATCGCCAAATTGGCCCAAGTCTCCGAAGCGACCGTCTCGCGGGTACTGAACCGGCGACCGGGAGTTTCTGCCGACAAGGTGCTGGCGGTGCATCAGGCCATGAAAACGCTGGGAGTCCGCCCGCGTCCGCGGCATGCGGCACGCGCCCGCCCGCCCGTGGACGGCCCCCTGTGCGGTACCGTGGCCGTCTTGTTCGTCGATAACTCTTACCTCTGCCACCCCTATCTCGTGCTACCTAAACTGCGGGGCGTCGAACAGACGCTGACCGCAGCCGGTATGAACCTGGTGCTGGCCCATATTGCGGATCCCGAACGCCTCCCGCCGGTTATCAGCCGTGGCCAGCTCGACGGTCTGCTGCTGTGGGGCTACCAGTCGCCGGGCGGGGTGCTGGACAAACTGCGGCATCTGCCCGCCGTCTGGCTGACTTCGCATAGCGATGATTTGGGGGCGATGGTCATGCAGGGCAATCAGGCGGTTGGCCGGCTGGCGGCCCGGTATCTGTTGAACCAGGGGCATCGGCAGCTGGCCTTCCTGAACCCGCTGGGCACGCACGCCGGCATCCACACTCGCGGCGACGGGTTTCTGTATGCGGCCCAGCAGTCGGGCGCGTCGGCCCGGCGGATCTCGGACGACCGCCCGCTGGAGAAGCCCTATTGGGAACTGAGCTTTGCCGAGTTGGATGCCAAGACCGCCGCGCTGGTCCCTCAGCTGTTCGCATGCGAGTCGTGTCCGACGGGTGTGTTCGTTCCGGGCGATCAGATGACGGCCACCGTGTACCGTTGTCTGGAAGCTCGCGGTTTGCAGCCCGGGCGGGACCTGACGTTGATTTCGTGCAACAACGAGGAGCCGTGGCTGGCCGGTTTGCGCCCGCGGCCCGCCACGATCGATTTGGGAGCCGAAACCACGGGACGTTGCGCGGCGGAACAGCTGCTGTGGCGGATCCGGTGCCCGGAAGAACAGCGGCGGATCCAGGTGTTTGTGGAACCGGTGCTGGTCGAAGGGGAAGGCCCGGTCAGGGAGGCCCGACCATGACGGTTCGCTGGCTCAGCGGCCGTCACGTCGCCCGCCGGTCGAGTTCCGGCCAAGACAACCGCCCTACCGTTACCTGAGCCCGTCTCCGGCGGGTACTTCATTTCCGGGAAGCGGGCACGCTGATGGAACTGCCAATCCGACAACTCGACCTCGCGGCCGTCGCGATTTATCTGGCGGTGATCGTCGGCGTCGGGCTCTATTTCGCTCGCCGCAACAAGACGACGGAGGAGTGGTTTCTGGGCAATCGGTCCTTCGCCGGCTGGGTGATCGGGCTGTCGATGCTGGGAACGATCGTCAGTTCCGCCACGTTCCTGGCCCTGCCCGCGGCAGCTTACGTCTTGGATTGGCGGCAGTTGTCGGTGAATCTGGTGCTGCCGCTGGTGGCGGTGGTCGCCGTGGTGGTCTTTATCCCCTTCTTCCGCCGCGGCGGCTTGACATCGGCTTTCGAGTACCTGGGCAACCGTTACGGGCCGATCCCCCGGCTGTACGGCACGATCAGTTTCGTAGCGCTCCAGCTGATCCGCATGGCGCAGATCCTGTTCCTGGTCGCGCTGCCGATCCAATTTTTGACCGGAGCTTCGCTCGAGGGCGTGATTGTGGTTTCGGGGGTGTTCATTGCGTTTTACACGATTGCGGGAGGGATCGAAGCGGTGGTCTGGACGGACGTGGTCCAGGCGCTGATCCTGATGGTGGGCGGGGTGCTGTGTTTCGTCGCGGTCGCCGTGGATCTGCCGGGCGGGTTTTCCCAAATCCTGGCGGTGGGCTGGGCGGAGGACAAGTTCAGTTTGGGGAGTTTCGAGTGGAATTTGGGCGAGCGGACGTTCTGGACGGTGGCCATTCTGGGCGTGATCAATTGGCTGGCCATCTACTCGGGTGACCAGAACCTGGTCCAGCGTTATGCGGCGGCACGTTCGACCCGCGAGGCGCGCAAGGCGACGATCATCTATTCGGCCGTCGCCTTGCCGATGTGGGCGATGTTCTTTTTCGTCGGCACCGCCCTGTTCGTGTACTACCAGACCTTTCCCGACTCGACCGTCGCCGGGCTCGAGGCGGATCAGGTCCTGCCCTATTTCATCCTCACGCGGATCCCGGCCGGGATTGCCGGATTGGTGATTGCGGCGGTCATGGCGGCGGCCATGAGTTCGCTGGATTCGGGCGTCAATTCGATCTCCACCGTGGTGGTGGTCGATCTGTTGAAGCCTTACCTCGCGCCGGGCCGCACGGATCGCGACTACCTGCGGGCCGCACGCTGGATCGCCGCACTGATCTCGGCCCTGGTGGTCAGCGGGGCGCTGCTCTTCAGCCGCCTGGAGAAGGAGAGCATGAACGATGTCAGTCTGATCGTGACGTCCGTGTTCGGGGGGTGCCTGATGGGGCTGTTCCTGATGGGCTTTTTCACTCGCCGGGTGGATGGTTTCTCGGCCACCACGGCTTTAGCCGCGGCGATGGGGTTCAATATCTATCTGGGACTGGGACTGCTGGGCTGGCTGCCGCTGGCGTGGACGTGGGCGGTTCACAGCTACTGGGTGGGCGCGCTGGTCAATGGCAGTTTTATCCTGTTGGCTTACGGCATCAGCCTGGTGCGGAACGCGTCGCCGGGCGATCTGGACGGCCTGACGATCTGGACGCCCCCGGCCGCAGCCGCGCCAGCGGACGGCGATGCGGCCGTACCCGACGCCGATGGCTGAGACGCAGAACGGAGGAGAGAGGGTGGCGATGAGCAAGCATGCGGGCGATTTCGACGTCGTGGTCCTGGGTGGCACTCCGGGCGGGTTGGCCGCGGCCATCGCCGCCGCCCGGCTGGGCCGGTCCGTCGCTCTGGTCGAATACCAAGCCCACCTGGGCGGCATGTCGGCCAGCGGGTTGGGGAAAAGCGATATCGAGCGGCGGGAGATGGTCGGGGGCTTGTTCCGCGAGTTCATCCAAGGGGTCTACGAGACGTACGTCGCCCGCTACGGCGCGGGGTCGGGCGAGTTGGAAAAATGCCGCCACGGGTACTACTACGAACCGTCGGTTGCCGAATCCGTGTTTTCCCAAATGGTTCGCCGGGCCGGTTCGATCCGCACCTGGCTCGCGCACCGCTTGGTCGACGCCACGGTGGAGGACGGGGGGCTGCAAGCCGTCTCGATCGCGGCTCGACCCGAGGGCGATCCGCTGCTGCTGACCGCTCGGACTTTCGTCGATGCGACCTACGAAGGCGATCTGCTGGCCGCGGCAGGCGCCGCCTATCGCAGCGGACGCGAAGGACGCGACGCCTTTGACGAACCCCACGCCGGCATGATCTACTTCGATTACGAACGCGGCCGGACGCTGCCCGGAAGCACGGGTCAGGCCGACCACCGCCTGCCGGCCTATACCTACCGGTTGTGCCTGACCACCGACGTTGGCAATGGGCGAGCCATCGATCAGCCGCCGCCGGGTTACGATCCCCAGCACTATCTGGGCTACCACGACGATCTGGCCGCCGGGCGGCTGGCCCCGCCGCGGCAGTTCAAACCGGGACGCGGCTACTATCCGGAACACTTCAACACCCTGGTCCGAGCCCTGTCCGTGACCGACCTGCCGGGCGGGAAGGTCGATGCCAACATCAATCCACGACCGTTGAGTTTCCCCTTTCCCGAAGAGAACGAAGGCTATGTGGACGGCGATTGGCAGACTCGCGAAGCGATCGCCGACCGGCATCGCCAGCTGACGCTCGGTCTGCTCTGGTTCCTGCAGAACGATCCTTCCGTCCCCGCGGCTCACCGAGAAATGGCCCGCCGGTACCGATTGTCGGCAGACGAGTTTCCCGATAATGATCACTTTCCCTGGCAGCTGTACATTCGTGAAGCGCGCCGGCTGCGAGGTGTTTACACGCTGACCGAGCATGACATTACGCGAGGCAACGGGCGCCGGCCACCGGCTGCGGACGACGACACGATCGCCATCGGTGAATTCCCCATCGACAGCTTCCCGGTGCGGAAGCGGCAGCCGAGCGATTCGATCGTATTGGAAGGCTACCTCGGCATGCTGGACGGCATCAGCCATCCCTACCCGATCCCATACCGCGTGATGCTCCCCGAGCGATTGGACGGGCTGATCGTGCCGGTTGCCGTCTCGGCGACCCATGTCGCCTACTCCTCCTTGCGGATGGAACCGACCTGGATGGCTTTGGGCCAAGCCGCCGGGGTCGCCACGCATCTGGCCGTCACCCGGCAAACACCGCTCCGCGACATTCCCATCCCCGCGCTCCAAGACCTCCTCCGTCGTCAAGGCCAAGTGCTGTGAAACGAGAAGCCGATCCCATTTCCTGACTGCAGCTCCAGCGAACGCCACATACCATCTGCCGCCCGTTGTAAATCAATGACCCGCTTAACTACTGGTTTTCAAGCGGAGCACGCAAGTCATGCTCTCAAGTCGCAATGGCGACTCGACTGCTGGTTTCCCCACGATAGGGGTAGGGAAGACCGGTCGCCCGGTCTCCCCTACCTCCGAACCGGACGTGCGGATCTCCCGCATCCGGCTCTCCGGTCGGTGGTGTTACCTCTGGGAGGATTGACAGAGACGAGCATGGGCCTGTACCAAGCTGAACAGCCCCCGCCCGTGGAAGGACGCATGCGTCCTCCGCTCACTCCTGTTTCGAGTGCTGTCGACATGCGGTCGGTCCAAACGGTCGGGTTCGCCCACGCCCATACGGCGTGAGGTTCTCCTAGTGGTGTAGCCGCGAACGGCACTGTGCTCGGTTTGAATTCCCTGCGTTGAATCATTCCACATCCACCTTCCGTCGTCCCTGGTTCAGTCTGTTTTTATCCAGGGCTGACCGCCTTCTACCTTGGTCACCCGGTGTGCCGGGGGCGCGCGGCATCTTGGGCTTCACCCTTAGCATCTGCCAAGAAATTACAGTCGCATTGGGTTTTATGCGAGGGCTGATTGCTCCGGGCTTGGTAGGTTCATCCGTTTCGTACTCGTTCACCTCCAGTTGCTTCCCACCCCTCCTCGCGGAGACGCAGTTACTTTCAGTTACAAAGTTCAGACCAAACTCAGACGAGGACTTCCACCTCGCTGACTTGGTGCGTTTGAAGGCGCACTGGCCCGGCATCTCCGAGGCCGGTTCGGGGCTGGTGCAGGTCTCGTGAAGCCCGGACCGAAAAATAGCTGGTTGGGCATGTCCAGGATTTCCCACAGCCCGTAGTCCATTTCGGAGATACAGACCCACGTGGTGGCGATCGCGTTAGCTGCCAGGCATCGTTGATATCATCCTGCTTCAACCATACACAAGCCAGCAATGAAGCGGGTCGTTGTTGTAAATCCGTCAGGCAGAGCACGTCACCGGGCTGCAAAGCGTGCGTCTCCAGCACGCCCAGCGAAAGTCTCGTGTTCCTGCTGTTCGAAGGACTACCCGCCGAGGCTTTTTTCATAGCCATCCGGTCCAGCCCGTCAATCGGGTTGGTGAACGAAACGTACGGCTTCAGCTACCACGTAGTTCGGTAAACCCTCGGCGGACAGGGTCAGGGAACCGCCCTCGGTGTCAAAGCGATAGGTGCCCAGCGAGACCCAGCGGCCACCTTGCCGGTTCTGATCGATCTGGTGGGTGTCGCTGCCGCCGGCGTAGGTTACGGTGTAGGGCACGGCGTGGTAACGCGAGCCGCGGGAGTTGTACCAGATGGACACTTCGTAGCGGCCCGCTCGAGGCAGGTCGGGCGTATAGCGGGCGCGCCCGACCGCGCCCGGCTCCAAGAAGAAGTACTGGTCTCCGTACTTCTCCTCGGCACGATCGCTGGTGCCCCAGGGGCCTTCCAATTCCAAAGCGATCGAAATGCCCTCGATCTCCATCCGGCCGGGTTCGCTGAGCAACGGTTGCGGCGGCTCGGCACGCGCGTCGACCATTTCCAGCGAGTCCAAATCGCGGATCCGCACCCGCTGTAACTCGACCGATTGCTTTCGCCCCCCATAGCCGCCCGAGTGGGCGATGTACAGGTATCCGTCGTGCTCCATGATCATCGGGTAATCCACGCCGTTGCGCTGGCCGCCGACCAGGTAGTACAAACGGTCGAACACCAACCCGTCGTCGCTGAGGGCCAGTGTCAGCGGGTCGCGGCGGCGGGGGTGGGAGTTCGAGACCAGGGCGTAACGCCCGTCGCTCAACTGGACGCCATGAAACTTTGATCGGGCATCCGGAAAATCGGTCTGCACCGGCTGGCTCCAGCTGCGACCGCGGTCGGTGGAAAAACTGCGGTAGATGTACCCGCTCCGGCGGTTGTCGCGGAACAAGGCCATCAAATGGCCGTCGGGCAGTTCCCACCAATAAGGCTCCTCGGCAGCCAGCGGTCCCTCGGGCACCGGAAAGGCTTGCCAACAGTCAAACGCCTGCACGCCGCCGATCAGGAAATCGACGCCCACCCGCGAGTAATTGTAGGGACGTCGCGACATCATCCACTCGCCACGGGACAGCCGTTTGGGCGAGAAATTGTTGATCGCATTGTCGTAAACCACTCCGTGCTCCTGCCACGACTGCCGGTCCGGATCCCAGCGATAGGCCAGCAGCTGCAGACCGGGGCCGAAAAAACCGGCGGCTTCGTCCAAAGACAGCAGGGCCAGCAGCTCGCCCTCGCGGACCCAAAAACCGCGGGCAATGTAACGCAAACCCTCGGGGCTCCGCGTGTTGTAATGCGGCGAAGCGGGGTCCGAGTCGGGCGGATAGTCGGTTAAGAACGCGGGCTCGCTCCAGTTCCGTCCGTCCCGGCTGGTCGCGTACTTGACCACCTGCCCCACCCGGTCCTCGATCGCCGGACCGTCACTCCACATCGCCCAAAAACGCCCCGCATGATGCACCAGGTAGTTGTGCTGGTTCACACCGCCCGCCGCCGTCACATCGCTGATCACCATGTGCTCCTTCGGCACGCGTGGCAATTTCTCAAAGTCGATGGCGTGGGGATGGTCGAACCAATCGCCGACCAACATCACGGGTGAATCGGGATGGTCAACCGGATGGGGAAGGGGCGGGTCCGCGGCAACCCGCGACGGGACGATCGACCACGTGATCAGCAGGACAGCCTGCCACCCAACAATCGGGAAGATACGCATCAGGAGACTCCTCGGGAAGGCATGAGAAACCGGCAACAATCTACTGTGGCGGGTCCGCCAGCGGCACGAACCGCACCGCTTCGGCCACCACGTAATCAGAAAAACCGTTGGCCAACAACGTGACCGAGCCGCCCGCGGCGGGAAAGCCGAAGGTGCCCAGCGAAACCCACTGGCCGCCTGACTGATTCTGGTCGATCAAGACTGTCTCGGCCCCGCCCGCGTGGCGGATGGTATAGGGCACCGCCGTGTAACGTGAGCCGCGGCTGTTCCACCAGGCGAACACCTCATATTGACCGGCATGCGGCAGCTGCGGCGTGTAACGGGCATGGCCCCGGCCACCCCGTTCCATGAAGTAGTACGTGGCGCCATACTTTTCCGCCGCTTTGTCACTGATGCCCCAAAAGCCCTCCAGTTCGACTTGCATGGATATCCCGTCCACCTCCAGCGTCGCTCGGGACGTCGGTGGCTGCGGCGCGGCCGGCATCTCGAATTCGGCTAAATCCGTCAAATCGATCTGCAAGACTTCGACCGTCTGCTTGGCTCCCGCAAACGCCACATACAAATGACCCGCATGCTCCAGCACATGCGGGTAATCGACATGACGGCCACCTACCAAATAGGCCATTTGCGTGAACACCAAGCCGTCGTCGCTGAACGCAATCGTCAAGGGATCACGTCGACGCGGGTTGGCGTTGGAGACCAGCACATAGCGGCCATCCTGCAATCGCAAACCATTGAATTTCGAGGTCGCGTCGGGAAAGTTCGTCCGCACCGGCGGACTCCAACTGCGACCCTGGTCCGTCGAAAACGCGCGGAATAAGAATCCGCTCCGCCCGTTGTCCCGGAACAAGGCCATCAGGTTCCCGTCCGGCAGGATCCACCAGTAAGGTTCCTCGGCCATCATGTCCGTCTCGCGATACCCGACAAAAGGAACCGACTCCCAGTCGTCAAACGCGTTCGTTCCTCCGAACAACAGATGCACATCCCGCCGATGATCCCGGCGCGACATCATCCACATGCCTTGCGGCAAGCGTTTGGGAGCAAAGTTATTCAGCGCGTCGTCGTAAGCGATTCCCAGGTGCTGCCAGGAGGGCTGCGGTTCCGGAACCATTTGAAAGGCGTGCAGCTGCAGACCCAACCCGGCGTAGCCCGGTGCGCGATAGCGGCTAGCCAACGCCAGCAGCTGGCCGTCGCGGATCCAAAAGCCGCGGGCGATCCAACCAAAGCCCGGCTCGGGGGGCCCCGCCAGATCGCCGATCGGACTCCAACTCGAACCGTCTTCGCTGGTGGCATAAGATACATGCTGACCCGCCAAATCGTGACCCGGAACCACATTGCGGTGCCGCTCGGCAGACACCCGCACGCCACCCGGCCCGTCGCTCCACATGGCCCAAAAGCGGCCCTCGAAATGGGCCAAGTAGTTGTGTTGATTCACCCGCGTCCCGCCCGCATCCCGTACGTCGCTGATCACCGCATGCTCCGACGGCACCCGCGGAAGCTGCTCGAAGTCGATTCGCCGCGGGTCTTCAGGCACCCAATCACCCGCCAACATGAGGTGCGAAGTGGGATGGGCAACCGGGTCCGGCGGCGGCGAATCCGCAAGGGCGTGACCCGACCGCCACGCCAGGGCAGCCAGCAACAGGGACAGCTTTCCAACTCGGAGCGGGGTCAGCATCAGAAACTCCTCTCGCTTGCTCGACCGCGTGGAAGGCGATCACGGCCAGACCGGTCGCTCCCTGCCAGCACCTGCCGACACAAGGTGACGCACCGCCGTCCAGCCTAATGCCCCGTCTCGCCCGAGTCAAGCTTTTTACAATGAAAACGTGTAGTTACAAATCCTTGTATCACAGTGACTTGCAAGATTCTTGCAGCAATAAAGGAACACAAATGCAACCGGCAAACACGGCGCCGCGCCATCCTCAAGCGATCGATGCACGTTCCACGCGAATCACGCGGAGCCGGTTTTCGAAGCCACGCATGCCCGTGCTTCAACGGGTTCGTTCGGACAGTTCGATTTCGAGCGTCGTTTCCGCCTCCGGCAGCTGGTGCGGTTCCATGTAGCCGTAGGTCAGCGACCTTCCGTAGGGATTGTAATCGGGATCGATATTCTGGCCGTCAAACGCCTCGACGATCACGATCTGGGGTCCGCCGCTAAAACCCTGACCCTCCCGCTGGGTGTCGTAAACACCGTCCCTGATCGTTGCGCTGCCTACCGGCCCGCTGTTGTTTTGTGCCGGGTCAGGTTGAAACAGAACGGAACCGATCGGCACGGGTTTTCCTTGATAGGTCACGGTGCCGGAAATTCGGTACCTTGGGGGGCCCGGTTCGCTACAACCGCAAGCGGCCGCCAGGGTGAGAGCCAACGAAGCACTGGCGAGAACCGGGAAGAAACGGTACATCAGGTAATTCCTTAGGCAAAAGGCATGGGGCACGGTGCCTGCACATCGAAAGGTGGAATATGTGGGTGGTCGCAGGTATTACGGCACTTGAATTGGTTCCCGCCCGTTGCGGCTACACAAGGCCAGATACAGTTCGAGTTCAACCGTATCGGCCAGGAAGCGGGTAGAGCCGTCGGCCAGCGCGAAATTCGCCCCCCCGGGGTGCATGCTGCCGTAACCGCCTTGGTTATATGCGAACGAAAAACCTGGCGGCGTCCTTCCGATGTTGATCGGATACTTGTGCGTTTTGGTGGTGGAAAGACTCAGCCCACTGTTCCACCAATGCAGCCCACGGTGCCACGCTCGGTAAAACGGATATCCTTCCCAGGAAAGCTCTCCAAGGGCCACCGTGTTGCTGGTGCCGTCACTGATGTCGCGGAACCCGATTTCGCTCCGCAACATGAACAGACCGGCCGTGGCGATCTCGCCGAACTGCGAGTTTTCACGGCTGGTATCCCGGGGGTAATTCTCGCTTTGCCACGCGTTATAGCCGATCGGTCCGGCGTTGCCGTAGTAATGTGTGGTTTGGCAGAGCTGGCCCCCACTCTCTTCCGAGGCCAGCTTGGAAACGGTGTCGGGACCGCTGGGGCAAAGCAGCACGCTGGGCGGTGATTCGACGGCTAACGCCATGTTATTCCGCCACGTGCCGTGGAAATCGTAATTGTCGTACAACACCTGCTGTTCATAGAAGGCCGCCAGCCGGATCCAGATCCCGTTGGCCGTGGGGCCATCAATGCCCGAGGGAGGGAAGCGGTTGTGGACATCATGATAGTTGTGTAATGCCAATGCCAGTTGCTTGAGATGGTTCGTACACTGGGTTCGCCGGGCGGCTTCGCGAGCGGCTTGGATCGCCGGCAGCAGGAGGGCGACCAGGATCCCGATGATCGCGATCACGACCAGCAATTCGACCAGTGTGAAAGCGTTTCGGCGATGCAAAGGGGCAACCGAACGGGCATTCATTGCGACACTCCCAAAAGAAGGAATACGGAGAGCCAGCCTCTGAAGTTGGCGGCCGGGAACACCTCACTTGACTATATCACGCCCGGCGAAAGCTGTTGAGCATGCTTCTATTGAAAAATAATCGACATAAATTATTTGCTATAAATACCTTGCAGCATTCTTGCTGCAAATGTTCGGCAAACCCGTGCGGATCGGACGGCAGGTTGGAGAGGGGCATGCATCGGAGGGCCTTTCCGGAGATTGGGGTGGGGAACATCGTCCGGTCAAGAAGATCTGCTGGAAGAGGAGCCGAGGGCGAGCATCCGGACGGTC
>SLMF01000183.1 GCA_007133715.1 Planctomycetaceae bacterium | reverse complement strand
CGGTGTGGTTGGCTTTCAGCCAACGGGTTTATAGGCCGATACCCCACCTGGGGCGTTGCCCCAGGCTACGGTGCGGTTGGCCTTCAGCCAACGGGAGGCAAATCGAACACCAAGCACCGACGCACCGACCCACCTCCTTGTCGCACAGCAGCGGGAGCACGACTGCCAACGGGCCCACCGCCGAGCCGTTCAGCGAGATGCGGAGTTTGCGTCCCGAGGGTTCTTCGACCTCGACCCGGCATTCTCCGGGCGTGCCCCACAGGGAGGCCGGGCCGCCAGCCGAATTCGAGCTATCGCTCGGCTGGCGTGGATCCGCTCCCGTTGGTCGCTCATTTTGCCAATGAATGAACTTGGCCATTCGTAGTACGGCGATGGCGGCAGTTCCACGAACTCGGTCCCGTCGGATTCCGCCGATCGGTGTGTCCGTTCCCATTCGGCGAGCCACAGTTCGACGTGTATCGGCATCCATTTACCCAGCCACCGACTGCAGCGTCTTCCGTGCGACGGCCTGCAACGTAGCCACAATGTCGCCTGCGTCAACGTAGGCCTCGTACTCCGACCGCTCCTCGGCAGTCAATGTCCCTTCGTTGGCTTTGCACGCCAGCTCCTCGACGCGTTTCTGCAGTTCCTCATCGGCCTCAGCGCGGGCAATTTGTCGAGCCGCTTCCGGAGGTAGTGACCGGAGAATAGGTTCAAGCACACGATGTAGAACGTTGGTCGTTTTCATACTGCTATCGTACCAGAACGGCTCGGCGGCGGCCACGGTGGTGCGTTGCGGAACGTACGAATCGAACATGAAGCGTTTGACGCTCAGGTCGATGCGGGCGCATCGGGCCGCATGCGCCAGCCAAGCGATCATCGGCCCCAGAGTGCCAGCTTGGAGTTCTGAATCTTTGCTGCGTCCCAGCCACCAGGTAGGCAATGTGGGCACATTGACACGATCCCCCTTGCCGCCTCACCCGCCCGCCGCCTCTTCCGCCAGCGCAGCCGAGTGTCTCGCCAGCAACTCCGCCATCCGCGGGGCGTACTCCTCCAGCGTCCGCCGCCTCTCGCCATCCGAGAGCACCGGCCACCGCCCAGCCAGCTCCGCCATCGTCGCCACAATTGCGTCGCCGGTCATCTTCGCTTTCGCAGGGTTCGGCATGATCAGGGGGAACGCGTCGAGCATACGCCTTCAGAGGGGTTTCAGAAAACGATCCGAAACCGATGGTTCGTCATCTCGCCCACCCATACTCCTCGGATTTTGGATGTGGACGTTCGAATGTCCAGTCGACATTCGCTCCAAGTGCAAGCGAAAGTTGCCTGTTCGGATGGCAGTAAACTGGCAGCAAACTCATCGTCATCGGCAGTAAACGACGGTATTTCAGGAAAACTCCCCGCCTCCCCCAAATGAAGAAGCCTTTCGTAACTGCTTGCTACGAAAGGCTTTATGGAGTGGTCAGGGGCGGGATCGAACCGCCGACACACGGATTTTCAGTCCGTTGCTCTACCAACTGAGCTACCTGACCTTGTGCGGAAACAACACCCAAAAGCGTTGGGAAGACCACTGCCAGCCGACTCGCGGTCGCGGAAACCGACGTCAGCTCCAATGTGTTCGGATTTTAATCAAACGACTCTCGCCAGTAAACCCGACCGGGCCAAGTTTTTTAAACTACCAATAAGGGTTGCTTTATAATACACCGAGCGTTGTATAGCCCTGCATCTCCCACGTGGCCCGGCAGTTCCGAGGCCGGTTGGGGCTTTTTGAAGCCCCGGATTGGGATAATCGTCGGTTGGGCTTGATATCCGAAAACGATTACCGACCCCCGACTGCCGAGCTACGAACCCCGAACACAACTGGCTTGGGAGGCCTTTGGTCGACCGTTTCGGCGGGGCCGGAGCCCCACGCCGAGCGGTGAGGGCGGACCTGCACGCCGCCAGCCCGCGGTACGATCCGGGATTGACAGGCGTTCCAGCAGCTTCGACGATAGGCTTTGTCGGCAGGGGGTCGCAACGGTCTCCTGCTCGTTCCCGTGTCGGTACCGCGGAGAATCAAAGCGATGGTAACTCGATGGCAGCGATTCGGCCGTGTTGGTCGGATCTTTCTGGTGGGCTGGTGGTTGTATACGGGTTTTGGTTCGGCGGCTGCGGCCGAGGAACCTGCGGTGGCGGAGGTCTACGTGCGCCGCGAGAGCTGGCCTGCGACGATGCAGGCCACGCGAGATCGGTTGCTGGCCGCGCATACGAGTTCGCCGGTCCGAATGGGGATGTGGTACGCCACTGCCCCCCTGGCCGCCCCGAACGGTTTCGCGCAAGCCCTTTTCCCCGAACAGCAGGTGGATTTGGAAGCGACCGACGAGCAGGGGGAGCCGCTGTGGCGGGAGCGAAGCGAGTGGACCGACGGCGCGGTCCATTGGCTGCCCGCCAGGAACCACAGTTCCACGTACCTGTTTCGCATGATCCACTCGGACCGGGCTCGCGAGTTGCCCACCGGTTTCGGCAGCGACGACGGGCTGATGGTCTGGTTGAACGGCCAGCAGCTGCTGTCGGAGGATGTGGCGCGCGGGCCGGCTCCCGATCAGAACCGGCTGAACCTGCCCTTGAACGCTGGCGAAAACCGGCTGTTGTTGAAGGTCTACAACCGCACGGGCAATCATGGTTTCTACTTTTCGACCGGCGCTTCGCCGGCAGGAGCCCTTTGGAGCCAGCTGGAACGAGATTTCCCGACACAAAGTCGCTGGCTGCAGCAGCATTTGCGGAACCAGCATTTGGGTTGGTTCGCGTCGGCGGAGTCGACGGATTGGGAGCGGCAGTTGCTGCGAGCGGCGCTGGCGGATTTGGAGGACGGCAGCGGCCGGACGCTACGGGCCGAATTCCGAGAACTGCAAGACCGGGCGGGACCTCGCGAGCCCCGCTGGCTCGAACTGTACGAGCGCATCTGCCGGTTCCGACAGCAGGTGGAACAGGTGCGGACGATGGACCTGGATGCGTTGGAGCGGGCGATCCGGCATCTGGCCCAGACCTATCCCGACGCCTATCCGAGGGGGGCCGAATTCCTCGCTCGGCTGGAACCGCTGCGCCAGCGCCGGGATTCCTGGGGGCTGACGTCCGCGGATCCGGCCGAGGCCGAGACTGAGATGGTCCCGTTGTTCGACGAATTCCGCCTCCTGCGCCGGGAAGCGCTGCTCGCCAATCCGCTGCTGGATTTCGACCAACTGCTGTTCGTGCGACGCGGGGCGGAGCGATTGGGGTTGCCCCAGAACTGGCAGGGCAACTGCTCCCTCCCACGACGCGGTTACGACAATCAAATCGCCCTGCTCTCCCCGTTCGCACCCGACGGCCAGGTGACCACCCTGTTCGAACCGGAAGAGGATGTCTTTGTCGGCGACCTGGATTTGCACTTCGATGCCCAGCGGCTGGTGTTCTCGATGCTGGGAAGCCACGGCCGCTACCAGATCTGGGAGATCGGCAGCGACGGCAGCGGTCTGCGACAGGTCACTCGGGGCGAAGAGTCGGATGTCGACAACTACGATGCGTGTTACTTGCCCGACGAGCGGATCATCTTCGGATCGACCCGCGTGTTTGCCGGCGTGCCCTGCGTTGGCGGCAGCGACGCGGTGGCCAACCTGTTCCTGACCGATCCCGACGGCCGCAACACACGCCAGCTGTGCTTTGACCAAGATCACAACTGGACGCCCAGCGTCCTGAACAACGGCCGCGTGCTGTACACCCGCTGGGAGTACTCCGACTCGCCGCACTACTTCACTCGGCTCCTGTTCCACATGAACCCGGATGGCACGGGCCAGATGGAGTATTATGCCAGCAATTCGTTGTGGCCCAACTCGACCTTCTACGCCCGGGCGATCCCTGGCCACGCCACAAAGATTGTGGGGATCGTCTCGGGGCATCATGGCGTGCCGCGGATGGGCGAACTGGTGTTGTTCGACCCGACTCGCGGCCGCCATGAGGCCGACGGGGTGGTCCAACGCATACCGGGGTACGGCCAGCCGGTCGAACCGGTGATTCGCGACCATCTGGTGGACCGCTCGTGGCCCAAGTTCCTGCATCCTTATCCGCTGTCGGACAAATTCTTCCTGGTATCCTCCAAACCGGAGCCCGGAGCGCTCTGGGGATTGTACCTGGTGGATGTGTTCGACAATCGGCTGCTGCTGTGGGAAGAACCGGGTTACGTCGCCTTCGAGCCGATCCCCTTGCGTCCGCGTCTGCGTCCGCCGGTGCTTGCGGATCGGGTGGATTTGAGTCGCGACACGGCCACCGTGTTCATGTCCGACGTGTATCAGGGAGCCGGTCTGGCGGGCGTGCCGCGGGACCAGGTTCGGGCCTTGCGCGTCTATAGCCCCCACTACGCCTATCGCGGCATGGGGGGACATATCCATATCGGCATCGACGGTCCCTGGGATGCGCGGCGGATCCTGGGGACGGTGCCGGTCCAGCCGGATGGTTCGGCATTGTTCCAGGTGCCAGCGAACACGCCGATCAGCGTGCAACCGCTGGACTCGCAAGGCCGGGCGCTGCAGGTGATGCGCAGCTGGTTCACGGCGATGCCGGGCGAGGTGCTGTCGTGCGTGGGCTGCCACGAGTCGCAGAACACCGTGCCGCCCTCGGAATTCCGGTTAGGAGCCCAGGGCCGTCCGCTCGAATTGACCGCTTGGCATGGTCCGCCGCGGCCGTTCAGTTTTCGTCGCGAAGTGCAACCGGTCTTGGATCGGAACTGTGTCGGCTGCCACGACGGCCGGGACTACCGGGGGCGTCCGCTGCCCGATCTGCGTGTGGACGGCACGGCCCAATGGCGAAATTTCACTCCGTCCTACGTGGCGTTGCACCCCTATGTCCGCCGCCCGGGGCCGGAGAGCGATTATCATCTGCAGAAACCCCTGGAATTCCACGCCTCGACCAGCGAACTGGTCCAGCTGCTGGAAAAAGGGCATCATCAGGTCCAGCTGGAACCCGAGGACTGGGATCGGCTGATCACCTGGATCGATCTGAACGTGCCGGATCACGGCACCTGGCACGAGCAACGGGGCGGACGCTCGCCGTGGGAAGCGCGGCGGCGGGCGATGCGGGCCCGCTACGCCGGGTGCCAGGTGGATCCCGAAGCGTACCCGGAACTGCCGGCCGAGGGGCACGCATCGGTGGCGCGGCAGCAGGAGTTGCCCGCCCCGCGGAAGCAGCCGCCGATCCCCTTGCCGGGTTGGCCTTTTGATACAGAGCAGGCCCGGCAGCGGCAGGCGGCCGACGGTCCGGCCGAATTGGCCGTCGAATTCGCCGACGGCCAGCGGCTGGAACTGGTGCGGATCCCGGCCGGCAGCTTCGTGATGGGCAGCTCGGAGGGCCCGCCCGATGAGTATCCGCCCAGCCCCGTGGAAATCGAACACGCCTTCTATCTGGGCCGGTTCGAGATCACCAACGCCCTGTACGCCCTGTTCGACCCCGACCACGACAGCGCTTATATCAGCATGACCAACAAAGATGTGGCGGTTCGCGGGCACCCGGTCAACCGTCCGAACCAACCGGTGGTGCGGGTCAGCTGGGAACGGGCGATAGCCTTCTGCGATTGGCTGTCCGCCCAGACCGGATTGCCGTTCTCGCTGCCGACGGAAGCCCAGTGGGAATGGGCCTGCCGGGCGGGCAGCGGCGAGGCGTTTTCTTTCGGCGGGGTGCAGGCCGATTTCAGCCCCTACGCCAATCTGGCCGACCTGGCACTTACCAACTTTGCCCAACGCGATTCGCCCAAATGGCATCCCAAGGACCCGCGTTTTGATGACGGAGCCATGTTCACCGCTCCCGTCGGGCGGTACCAGCCGAACGTTTGGGGATTGCACGATATGCATGGCAACGTGGCCGAATGGACGCGCAGCACCTACTGCGGGTATCCTTACGATCCCCGCGATGGTCGCGAGGACCCGCAGCGTGCGGGGCGGCGCGTGGTGCGGGGGGGCTCGTGGTACGATCGGCCCGCCCGCGCTCGCAGCGCGTTCCGCTTGGCTTACAAACCTTGGCAAGCAGTATACAATGTGGGTTTCCGCGTCGTCCTGCTGAGCGATGCAGACTCCCAAGTTTTGCCGTCAAACGGCTTAATCTCTCTGACAGAGGAATGAGCAATGAGTCGAAACCAATGGTCGCGGCGTGATGTGTTGAAAGCCTCCGCAGCAGCGTTTGCCCTGCCGGCTTGGCTCCCGGGACGCGTGCTGGGCCGCGACGGCACGGCGCCGCCCAGCGAGACGGTGCGGGTGGGGGTGATCGGCTGCGGCGGCCGGGCTCGCGTGATCCGCGAGGGAGCCGATGTGGCCGGGTTCCGCGTCGTCGCCGCCTGCGATATCGAGCCCGGTCGGGCCGAACAGTTCGCCAAAGATATGTCCGCCGGAGAACCTTGGGGCGTGTACCAAGATTTCCGGGAAATGATCGAAAAAGAAGCCCTGGATGCCGTGATGGTCATGACCACCACCCATACCGGCGGCTGGATCTCCATCCATGCCATGCAGATGGAAACCGACGTCTTCATCGAAAAACCCATGTGCCTGACCATCGCCGAAGGCCGCGCCATGGTCAACGCGGCGCGACGCTACCAACGGGTCACGCAGGTGGGCACCCAACAGCGTTCGATGCCCATCAACAACTGGGCCAGCGATCTGGTCAAGAACGGAGCGATCGGCAAGATCCGCACGGTGTTGGCCCCGAATTTCGTCGGACCCTTCCGCTGGACCAAAACCTCCTCGGCGGATGTCACCGAGCCGGTGGAACCGTGGTGGGACCAGTGGACGAATCAGGCCGAGTTGCGACCGTACGACACGGCCCTGCATCGCGGTTGGGCCCGCTGGTGGGACTACGACGGCGGGGGCCTGGTGTTCGGCGTGACCGGCTGGGGCACCCATTCGTATGACCAGGTGAACCGCGCCTTGGGGACCGATGACACCGGACCGGTCGAACTGCTGTTGGAAGAAGAGGTGGCCGATCGCGATACGGGCCGGTTCGTCGGCGGAACCACCGTGGGCGGCGTGCTGATCGGAGAAACGGGCGATATCGATACGGGCGTCGATTACCATCGCATGGCCCGACTGTCCGGCCCGCGAGCCAAAGTCCGCATGTGGTTCGAAAACGGCACCGAATTGCGGCTGCACCTGGACGGCGATCGCGGACCCGGCTTGGGAGCCATCTTCACCGGCGAAGACGGCCGTATCGAGATCAATCGCAACCGCGTGGCCAGCAACCCGCTGGAATTGGTGCGCGACCCGGATAACCCCGGCCCGATCCGCAGACCCGAAACGGCTTACCATATCGAAGACTGGATCGAAGCCATCAAGAGCCGCGGACGTTGTACGGCGGATGTCGAGATTGGCCAGCGCTCCACGACGCTCTGCTACCTGGTCAATATTGTGCGCGACATCGGCCGAGTCGGCGAGCGGCTTCGCTGGGACCCGGTGGCCGAACGCTTTACCAACTGTGATGAAGCCAATCAGCACCTGGACCGCCCGCGGCGCAAGGGCTGGGAATTGCCGGATATCAGCTGAGTCGCGAGAAGACGCAAAGGAAGGAGTGCTTATGTTCCGTGATGCTCGAATCGTGTTGTGCGCACTGCTGGCAGCCAGCCTGCCCGGTTGCCAGCCGGAGGAGGTCGCTCCGGTACCGGCGCCGGTGGTCGATTCACCCGTCACTCTTGCCGAAGAACGTTCGCACGCGGCGGCGGACCCGATCGTGGCCTGGGTCGAGCAGCTCAAGGGCCGCAGCCGCTTGGATGACCGGGGCCGTTTGATCCTGGTCGACCTGAGCGATACGGCCGTTACCAACGACGATCTGGCTCGTCTGGCCGACCAGCCGTACCTCCGCAGCCTGCGTTTCACGCGTTGCCAGGTGGATGACGCGGGTGTCCAGCAGCTGACGGACCTGCCGCGTTTGGTTTCGCTCGGCTTGGATTTCACGAATGTCACGGACGTGGGATTGCAACACGTGGCCCAACTGGACACGTTGGAAGAGGTGCTGCTGGCCAGCGCGCCGGTGGGCGACACGGGCGCAGCTGCGCTGGCCGGTTTGCCCAACCTCCGCCAGCTGCGTTTGGCCGGTACCCACATCACGGACGCCGCCCTCGAACAGCTGGCGGCTGCACCGGCACTGCAGAACCTGGACGTCAGCGATACCGGGGTCACCGACGCCGGCCTGGTGCATGTGGCGAATATGCCTCAGTTGACGCGGCTGAATCTGTACACCACCCCGGTGTCGAACTCCGGGGTGGAGACGCTCCAGCCGTTGGCCGATCAGCTGGTGTGGCTGAATTTGGACAACACGGGTGTCACCGATGCCGGGCTGCCCGCCCTGGAACCCTTCCAAAACTTGGAATTCCTGCATCTGGGACGAACCGCGATCACCGACGAGGGCGTCGGCAGTTTGGCCAAGCTGAACAGCCTGCAGACGCTGCACGTCACCCGCACCGGAGTCAGCGAAGCGGGAGCCGAGCAATTGCTGGCCGCCCTGCCCGACTGTGAACTCCACTGGGGCGACCCCGATCAACCTTGAAAGACCCTCACACCATCGCGACGGGTTTCACAAGCTGAGCGAAACGGGCTGGCTACCAATGCGCCTCTAATGCGGACGTGCCGTACAACGGCAGGTACCGATAGTAGACCTGCAGCAGCATCACGCACATCGCAGTGGTATACAATCGACCCCCGGACTCGGCGTGCGGATCCTCGAAATACCAACTGCCGTTCTGATGGCCCTCGCTCGATTGCGTGGCAATCAAAAACTCCCGCAACTCCTGATTCCAGGCGTCCCAACCGGGGCCTTCGTGGTGGTGCATCACCTGGTGAGCGTAATAGTTGAAATACATATCCGACCGCGAGGGGCCAAGTTCCTCGAGATAACGCACGCCCTGCTGCAAACGCGGATCGTCCCGGGACCAGCCGTAATACATCCGAGACAGCAACCCGATCGCCGTCGGGCCCGGAGATTGGCCGGCCGCCATGTAGCCGTAGAAAGCGCCCTCGTCCTCCGCCACCAAATCGAGAAACTCGCCCGCCCGGTCCAGCACTTCCTGGGGAACCTCCAAACCGGCGAGGCGGGCACTGTTCAACGCCATGATCTTCCAACCGAAGACGGTCGTATCGCCCGGTTGTCCCGGATAATAACGCCAACCACCCTGCTCGTGTTGAGCCTTCACGATGAAGTCGATGGCCGCCTGCGCCGGCTCGCGGAGCGATTCCTCCTCTAGCAAGGCATACGCTTCGCACAGCGCAATCGCGGCGATTCCTTGCGCATACATCGTCCCTTCCTGCAAGTCCCCCCCGTGCGGTCCCATGATCATCCGATTCACTAAGTAGTACACGCCCCGATCGACCAGCGACCGATACGGACTCTGCGGCGTCGTTTCCCCGGCGCCCAGAAAGGCCAGCAGGGCCAAGCCGGTGGCTGCGGTGGTCGAGGCATGGGTGCCCGGATTGGCGCACATCCCGCCACAGGCCCCGTGCCGATGATCGAAACGCCAGCCGCCGTCACGACGCTGGTGAGCGGCCAGCCAAGCCAGCCCGCGAGCCATCGCATCCTCGCTGCCCGCCGTCCCCCCACGCGCGCGGACCAGCCGAGCGCGGCTGTCCGGATCTCGTCCTTCGAAACCCCCGCCCCGCACCGACACGCGAACCGGCTGCAGCAGATCTCGCGGCTGAAACGCCCGCCGATGCGACACGGCCGCTTGCAAATCTCCCCCCGGCAACGGTTCCAAAAATACCTCCGGAACCACTGGACCTGCCAGATCATCAAACGGCGAACCCAATACCGCGTCCGACGGTCCCGGAGCCACCTCGTCCGCGACCACCGCACCCGCCACCACCAACTCCGGTACCTCCGCCGGACGAGCCACCGAAATCACCATCCCGCTACCGGGCTCCCGATCCCCAAATCCCCAGTAGGCTAAGCTCAGAATCAAAACCAGATGGACCAGAAAGCTGAGCACCCAGCTCGACAGATCAGCGGGCCGCACAGGAACAGACGCCTTCAGGCGAGCGAATCGGTTGCCCACCCCGCGACGTTGGCCGGGAAGAGCACGCGCCGGATTGGAAACCCGCGACGGTCGGTACAGCATTTCGCTACGGCTCACTAGCACGACAGTTCGGTTGCCGGGAAGCGGTCGGACGGCGCGTCCCGCGGCGCTCCCCTCTTCGCAAACACGCCCTGTTATCGGTGTTTCCCGCAGTTCCCATGCAATCATCATACCGCAGCGATCACCCGCGCGCCAAACCGCGAACCGCCTGGCGCGATTACACCAACTGCACCGCCCGCCAAACCACGCCCCGGCACAGACGCCGACGCCCAATCGCCAGCCCCCGCAACAAGCGTCCGCCAGGCGACGGGCCGGGCGGGGCTGGTTGTCAAACCTGGCATCCACCGGTGCGGGGAGACTGCTGAAAAATATCGAGCGAGTCCTGGTCCCCTTGGGGAAGACGTGCGATCATGGCTTCGGCCGTTGTTGATTTCCATTCCACATGGTTGTTGGCAGCGGAGGTCGCACCGATGTTGGATTACTCGTTGATTCCCCTTTGTCCCAATGGGATCTCGACATCTTCCGAATCGTCGTTCCAGGAGATCATTATCTCCGGAAGGTCGCGTCGGTCATTCCCTGGGATGACTTCGGCGAGTTGCTGGCACCCTATTACTGTCAGGACATGGGGCGGCCTTCGATTTTGCCGGTGGTGATGCTGAAGCTGGAATAGCTCCGCTATCTTCACAATCTCTCCGATCGCCAAGTGATCGCCCGCGCTGAAACGGATTTGGCCTTCCGCTGGTTTCTGCAGTATCCCTTGCAATGGCCGTTGCCTGATCCCAGCTCGTTGTGCTACTTTCGCGGACGCTTGGGGAGAGACGGTTTCCGCCAGATTTTCGATCAGGTGGTCGGTGTGGCCCGAAAGAAGGGAGTGGTGAAAGACCGGCTGCG
>SLMF01000172.1 GCA_007133715.1 Planctomycetaceae bacterium | reverse complement strand
TCACCACCCTGCACACCAATTCGGCAGCCAGCGCCGTGACGCGGCTGATCGATATGGGCGTCGCCCGTTACTTGGTAGCCGCCACGCTGCGGTTGGTGGTCGCCCAGCGACTGGTGCGGCGGGCGTGTCAGCACTGTCGCGAGCCACGTGAATTGACTGTCGAGCAAGCGACGTTGCTGGGCAACCCGGCGCTGGCGGGTCAGACGGTCTACGAACCGGCGGGCTGCATGTACTGCGCGAGCAAAGGCTTTGTGGGGCGATTGGGTCTCTTCGAAATGATGCCTGCCGACGCCGCCCTTTCCCGATTTGTAGCCGGAGGGGCTGGCGAGGTGGAGATTGCCGAAGAAATTCAACGTCGCGGCGTACCCCGCCTGGTGGACGACGCAGCCGAAAAGTTGGCCGTTGGCGAAACCACCGTCGAAGACGTATTGCGTGCCGTGACCATTTGGTAGACCCGTCCGCCCCTGTCGTTCACCGCTCCTCTTCTGGCAACGGGGGCGTATTGGCGCGGGACTGTTCGAATGTCAGGATCGGGCGGAAATTGGGATGCTCCGCAAAGCGAAGATTCTTGCGGCCGTAGTAGGAACCGTAGAACTGACCGTTCGAGTCGATCCAGGTGGTCACACGAATCCGCTCGGCCGGACTCAACTGGACCCCGTAATGCTCCTCGTCCAGGTACTCGTACAAGCGGCTGGCGTGGGTTCCCAGACTGTACGGTGGCAGGTAGTGATTATTGCCGGCTTTGGGGTGATTTTCGCCGATCAGGGAGATCAGTCCGCGAGTCAAGAGCTGTTCGTAGGAGCGGGAAAAGAGGGCGGTACGTTGGCCGGAGAGGTCGAGATCACCTTCCGTCTTTTCACCGCCGTGGCAGGCCAGGCAATGCCGATCCCAAACCGGTTGGACGTCCACTTCGTAGGCCAGGGGTCGGGCACCGGACAACTCGCCGGGTTGCGGGCCGGGCAGGCAGGGCTCGCGGCGCAGGGCGCTGGGCAGATCCGTCATGTGGGCCACATTCAGCTCGTGGGGCCGCTCGTGACAGCCGACGCAGGCTCGCACCTCGCCCGGCCGGTAATTGACGAACGTCCGTTCGCGCTGCACCTCCATGTACTGCTCGTCCAGCGCCTGCAGGAAGATATTCGCATCGGCCTGGACCAGAAAATGCGCCGACCCGTCCGGTTCGACCGGCACGATACCATGCTGGATCTTCAAGCCCAGGTGCGAGTTGCGGGTGACCACCGAATGCTGCTGGTCATAGACATCGCCGGTCCAGGAGCGTCGGGCCGCCCAGGGTCGGGGCACATGTTCATTGATCCGGAGATACTTGACGGTCCCGCGGGGCACGCCATCCAAGCCGCGGTAGACGTCGGACACGATCAGTCGAGCCAGTTTCTGGTTGGCGAGTTGCTCGTCGATCGCGCCGGAGGCGATGCGGGGCGCCGCACGGGGGCGCACCGGGATCGGCAGCCAGCTGGAGTACTCGTCGTCCTGGTAGATCAAGCTCTTACCGCCGTCGCGATCCAGGAGATACAACCCGTAGGCGTCGCGATGGTTCCAAGGCGAGCGCGGGTTGAAGGCGACCAGGAAATGCTGTGCGGAGATCGGGAAGGGGTCCATGTACAGAGGCCCGCGGCTGGTATTCCCGCGGCCGTCGCGTCCGGCCTGCTGTTCTGGCGGCAGCGGCACGGTGGCTCCGCCGGGAAGATTGTCCCAGCCCCACTGGTGTTGGACGTCGATTTCGGGAGTCAGGTATCGCACGCCGTCGCCCGTGCGGCGATCGGCCCGGCTGTTGATTTCCATCAGCGTGCCGACGCCCAAGGGCATGTGAGGGGCCCCGATGGCCAGGAACCGATGGTGGCTGTCCGGAAAGGGGCGTCCCACGTTGAACACGGGGGGAAAGGCGATGCTCATGCCGTAGATCTCTTCGCTGCCCGTGCCGTCGGGTCGCACGGCCCACAGGCCCTTGTTGGTCACCGAGCCGTTATCCACGTATTCCCAGCGGGTGTAGAGGATCCGCCCGTCGTTCATCACGGTGGGCGATGACTCGCTGACCGAGTTATTGGACAGTTTCTGGATCCGGCTGCCGTCGCCTTCCATCCGATAGAGGACGGTGGTGGTCAGTTTATCGGGCCCATCGCAAAGGATCCCGTATTCGCAGCGGGAGGAGACAAAGGCGATCCCGCCGTCGGGCAGGTAGCAGGGATGCATGTCGTCCGTATGATGGGGATAGACCTGGCAGGAGTTCAACTGATATCGGGCCATTCGTTCCGGCTCGTCCTGCGGGGGAAAGGTCAGTTGGCGGAGTCCGCTGCCGTCGATGCCGACTTCCCAAATGCGGAACCCGCTGCCCAATTCGGCTTTCCAACCGAAGACCACACGTTGTCCATCGAAGGACAGATCGCAGCGACCGAAGATCCCGTGGGCCAGTTCGGGGGCCAGGTCGGTAACCCGGCCGTCCTGCAGGCAGAGCAGCGAGAGGCTGCCGCCGAAATAGCGGCAGCCGTCGATGAAGTCGGTATAATAGTGGCTGGACTGGAAGGTGTAGCGGCGGACGAACAGCAGCGAGTCGACCCCTGGCAGCAACTGCCGCAAGCGGCGGAGCGTAGCGGCGATGTCTTTGTCGATCGGTCCGACCAGATCCGCGGGCCTGGGGAACAAGTCGGCGAAGGCATCTTCGCGTGGATTGTGAGCGGAACGCGAAATGACCAGGCCTGCCAGATGCGGCATCAATCGGTCGGTGGTCACGCGGAGGGAGTTCGTTCCTTGTTGGAAGTCGAAGGGTCCCACGGTTTGCCAGGTCAGATCGCCGGAGTAGAATCCGCCGGTGGCGTCGGCCAGGAACTGGCCGGCTTGCAGGACCCGGTTGACTTCCAACCGGAGCGGGCGGCGCTGACCGCTGGCATAATAGAAGTGCACGTAATACGGGCCGGCTTGCGGGACCGCCACGGTCCATTCAGCCATGCCCTGGTCGCCGTGGCAGACCAGCAGTCCATTCCAGCGTGATTCCACGGGCACCAAATTATCCGAGTGGTCCGACAACTGGCGGGCCGCCACCACCAGCGGCTCGGCGAACACCGCGCGGCTGCTGGGCAGAATCAGCAGCAGGGTGCTCACCAAGAGAAAAAGCCGTGGCGGCCGGCGGCCGGGGCAGGAGCCGGTCGCGCCGTGCTGGCGGCAGCGGGGGCGGGACGCCGGTCGCGTCCTTTCACGGCTCGCAGGTCCGGATCGCGGGAAATCGGGAGTCGGCATCGTTTCGACCTTTCTGAAAGCGGCCCCGCCGGGCTGGCGGCGCTGTACGTCCCCTGAATTTTGTACGTTCGTTACTTGCGTCGCTTCACGTCGCATCGTCTAATCGACGTCGCGGGCAGGGTCGGAAACCGAATCCTGCTCCGATTCTTGGGAGGGCGCGTCTTCCTCGCACGGCTCCGCGTCCTCCTCCTCTTGTTCCAGACTGTCCCAATCCTGTTGGGGCACGACTTGCTGCAGCCGCTGGTAGTACTCCAGCAACTGGGGCAGGGCTTCGGTCACACACGACAAATCGCCGGCTCGGGCCGCTTGTTCCAGCCTGGCAGCCAAATCCCGCAGGCGCTCGGCGCTCATATTGGCGGCGATGCCCTTGATCGTATGCGCCGCGCGTACCGTCCGGTCCGCGTCGCCCTCTTCCGCATGCTTCCGCAGGGCGTCCAGATGTTCCTGGAGATTCTCCAGGTAGTCCTGCACCATCCCCCGCAGCAGATCTTCATAACCCTCCATACGATCGCGCAGACCTTCGAAATCGAAGTCGGGCAGTTGCTGCCGTGTCTGCTCGGCTGCCTTTCCGGTGCGGGGTTGCGGAGCCGTTTCGGAACCGGGCCGCGACTCGAGCCATTGTTCCAGTTTGGCCAGCAGCGAACGGGGCTCGATCGGTTTGGGGAGATAATCATTCATCCCGGCTTCCAGACAGCGTTCGCGATCACCTTGGACCACCATGGCCGTCATGGCGATGATGATCAGCTGGGGTTCCAGCACGGTCGAATCCGGGGCTCGGATCCGCCGCGTGGCTTCCAGGCCGTCCATCACGGGCATCTGCACGTCCATCAGGACCAGATCGAAGGGGATCGTCTTCAAGGCATCGAGCGCCTCGGCGCCGTCGGCCACCGCCTGGGCGGGCAAGCCGAGTCGCTCCAGGACCATCAGGGTCACCTGCCGATTGGTCGTATTATCGTCGACGACCAGGACCCGATGCGGCTTGCCGTCTTCCTTCCGCCACACGCGGGTTCCCAGTCGCGTGGTCAGCTCGCCGGGCTTGGAACGGGCCGGATTTCCCAAGCGGGTTTCGGCTGCGGGGGGGTGTCCGCTGATCAAACGCGACAGCGTGTTCCGCAGTTCGGCTTCGCGGGCCGGTTTGATCAGGTACGCATCGAAGCCGATGGCGCGGAATTCTGCGCCATCTCCCGCGTTGCCGATCGAGGTGATCATCAGCAAGCGGAGGCTATCCAGTCGGGCATCGCCGCGGATGATGCGTCCCAGCACCTTGCCGTCCATATCGGGCATTTGCATATCGATCACGGCGACTCGGAACGGTTGCTTTTCTTGGAGCGCCGAGTACAGTTGTCCCAGGGCGTTGGCGCTGCCGTCGGCGGTGGTGGGCTGCATTCCCCATGACTCCAGGCGTTTTTCGAAGATTTCGCGATTGGTCTCTTTATCGTCCACGATCAACACGCGTACCCCTTCCAGATTCGTCGGGGAGGGTTCCTCCCGGTTATCGGCCGGTGTCCAGCCGAAGCGGGCGGTGAAGTGGAACTCGGAGCCGCGGCCCAGCTGGCTGGTCACGCCGATCTGGCCCCCCATCAGCTCGGTCAATTGTTTCGAGATGGCCAGCCCCAAGCCCGTGCCGCCAAATCGCCGGGTCGTGGATTCGTCCACCTGTTTGAATCTTTGGAACAGCTGTTCCAGTTTGTCGGGCGGGATCCCGATCCCGGTATCTTGGACGGAAAACCGGAGCAGCACATCTTGGTCGCTCCGCGAGTGCTCCGTGACGCGTAGCGTCACCTCGCCTGCCTCCGTGAATTTCAGGGCGTTGGCCACCAGATTGTTCAGGACTTGTCGCAGGCGGCCCGGATCTCCGCGCAGGCGGCGGGGTACCGCGGGATCCACGAACTGGAAGAATTCCAGGCCCTTCTGGTGCGCCTCGGAGGTGGGAATTTCGGCGAAGTCTTCGATCAAATGCAGCGGATCGAAATCGACCGCTTCCAGTTCCAGTTTGCCCGCTTCGATCTTGGAGAAATCCAGGATGTCGTTGATCAGGTTCAGCAGTTCATGGCTGCTGTTGCGGACCTGGTCCGCCTGCCGCCGTTGTTCCGGACTCAACTCGCCGTCCAGCAGCAAGCTGTTCATCCCGATCACGCCGTTCAAGGGAGTGCGGAGTTCGTGGCTCATGTTGGCCAGGAACTCGCTCTTGGCCACATTGGCTTCTTCGGCACGCATGGCCAGTTCGTTGGCCCGCTGGATGGCAGCTTCCAATTCCCTTTCCGCCCGTTTGCGGGCCGTTACGTTGCGGGCCACGACCAGGGCCCGCTCTTCGCCCAAGGGGGCGATCCGGGCTGCGAAGTAATGGGTGCCGGAATCCAGGCAGAGGGAATAATCCAATTCGACCGTGCTGCCGGTGGCAAACAAACGCTCCAGAGCCTCCCGCATGGGCTCGACAATCTCCGCCGGGAGAACCCGGCTGTACGGCTGGCCGATGAACGACTCGGGATCGGTATACAGATCGCCGCGGTCCGCCTTGTAGTCCAAGAACACCCCGTGCCGATCCAGCACGAACAGCTGGTCTGGCAAGCTTTCCACCAGCGACTGGGCGTAGGTCACGCTTTCGCGGAGTTGTTCCTGCATCTGCTTTCGGGCCGTCACATCCCAGGAATTCCCCTGGACGCCCACGATGTTCCCGGCATCATCGCGGACCACCACCGCATTGGAGCTGTGCCAGCGCCAGGAGCCATCGGCATGGCGCATGCGGTATTCGACGCCCTCCTGCTGGATGCCCGTGGCAAATCCTTGTTCCAGCAGTTCCACGCATTGCGGCACGTCTTCGGGGTGCATGAAGAGGTCGAACGAACGGCCGACGACCTCCTGGGGGGGATGTCCCAGGAGCTGGGTCCAGGCGGGCGAGACGAACGTGAAAACCCCCTCGGCATTCAAGGTATAGATGATATCGTGGCTGTTTTCGATCAACAGCCGATAGCGGCGTTCGCTTTCTCTCAAGGCTTCTTCCGCGCGGTATCGCTCGGTGATGTCTTCGGCGGAGCAGACCACATAATCGATGGTCCCGTCGGGTTGGAGGTGGGGCGATTTCAAGATCGCCAGCAGCCGCGATTCGCCGGCGGCGTTGGGGACCCAGCTTTCGTAAGCCACGGGCTTTCCGCTGGAAAACACTTGGGAGTTGCTCGCGCGGCACACCTCGACAATCGCCGGCGGCTGGACATCTTGCATTTTCTTATAAGCCACTTCGCCGGGTTGGTGACCGGTGAAATCGGCTCGCCCCTGATTGACGGCCCCGTAGGTTTCCGGATCGGTCAAGTACCAGACCTGCGTGCGGATATTGTTCAGCAGGACACTCTGGTCATGCACGGCCCGTTCCAGGGCCCGGGCCACCCGGCGGCGTTGCAGCACGTTGCCCAGGATATCGGCGATCAATTGCAGCATGGTGATTTCGCTGTCGCTCCAGGCATAGGCCTGCCGCACGGCATCAAAGCCCAGGAAGCCCAGTAATTCGCCGTGGGTGCCCGAGAGGGGCAGGCAGAGCAGCGAGCGGAGCCCTTGCGAGCGGAATTTCCGTTTCTCGGCATCCGCGGCGGGTGGCAAATCCGCCACCAACGGCACATGCACCGGCCGGCGCTCCCGGATGCGGGACTTCCACCAGGGCAGCGTCGCAGTGGGAAAGTCTTGAATCCGCTCGCGCTGGGCTGTGATCCCCGGGGCGCACCATTCGTGCGTATTGCTCATCTGCTGGAGATCGGCCGTAAACCGGAAGACATAACTGCGGTCGACGGCGAACAACTGGCCCAACCGCCGCAGCGCCGCGTTCACCGCGGCATCGAACTCTTCGTCCGTGGCCACGCCGACCAGTTCGGCCGAGGTCTCCGCTACAGCCCGCTGGAACCGCAACTGGAATCGCTGGCGCTGATCCTCGTGATGGCGCTGGGTCACGTCCGTCTGCACGCCGAAATGGCCCGTGATCCGCCCGGCGTCATCGTACAGGCAGATGTAATCGCCATCGATCGCGATCGGCGTCCCATCCAACCGCTGCTCCCGCGTCTCGACATGCCAGCGGCCCTGGTCGAACAAACCCCGCCAGATATGCCGACCGTGCTGCAGATCATGCCGGAACAGATCGCCGGGGGTCCGGCCCAGGAATTCTTCCTCCCGGGCCCCGTATTGGTCCAGCATGGCCTGATTGACGCGGGTCATCCGCTGGTGGGCGAACACATAGTCCAACGCCGCTTCCTTGTCGATCCGGTCGTGCCATTCGATCGGCCGGTCCAGCATCATGAAGAAGAAGCCGCTCAAGGACTGGGAGAAGAACAACTGCAGCTGGGATTCGCTGTGCCGCAACGACTCCTGCTGGGTCCGGATCCCGGCATCCGTGCGCCGCAGGAGGACCCAGATGAAGCCCAGCAGCCCGGCCAGGAGGACCGCTGCGGTGACGCCGCCCAGGGTCAGCACCTGTTCGAAGGCCGTTTTCTCTGCCGTGATGTCCATCATCACCAACAGACCGCCCAGCGGCTGACCGGTCGCGTCACGCAGGGGGTGCGTGGCCAGACACCAGGTTCTCCCGTCGATCACGATATCCCGGACGATCTCGGAGGTGCGGAAACCGGCCTGCGGATCGTATTCCAGCCAAGCGTCGACAGCGCGGGGCAGCTGTCCTTGCGAGGCGTAGACCAGGACACTGTGCGGAAAGCGATCCCACTCGGCCGCCCGTTCCGCACGCGCTTGTTCCGTTTCCCAATGCGGGCGATGGACCTGGTCTTTGGCCAGCAGCACGGCCAGTTCGCTGTGCAGCCGCCGCAGCTGGCCATGCAGTTCGGGTTCCAGCTTGGCCCCCGCCTCCAAATAGCTCGACAGCCCCGCGTCCCGCAACTTGACGTCATCCAAAAAGCGATACACGATGCGGTGCATGCGGTCGAAGATGCGTTCGTTCAGGTGGGCATCATACTGTCGCCAGAGCAGCAGCCCGGCACCCAGCACCAGCACCACGAGCAGGATTGCCAGGGGTGGCAGGAGGCGGTGCAGGACCGGTTGGGGCGAGGCATCCGAGCCCGCTGGCCGGGGCCGAGCGGACAGGATCAGGGCAAAACCGCCGATCACCAGCAACAAGGTCACGCCCAGCGGCACTGCCAGGCGTGCGGCCAGTTCTCGCCGCCAGGTGCCCGCGTCGATGTCCAGGACGAACACAAAGCGGGGCTCGCCCTCGCCGTCCCCCAGCGGCAGGGCCGCGCTGACAAACGTGCCCCAGCGATCCGTATACGGGCCCACGGCTCGACCCGCCGCGGTCTCGAAGACCTGGTGGAAGGCCAGCGGAGCCTCGTCGAACCAAGTTCCGGCCAACGCTTCTTCCGGCTCGCCCACAGACACATCATCGGCATAGAAGAAGATCCGCCCCTCCGCCGTGCGGCCCAGCAGATAGACAAAGCGGCAGTTGGGGGTCACCTTGCGAATCGCAGCCAGCTGCTGCTTGAGGTCCAAGTATTCCGCCACATCCTGGTCAGCCCGCGTGCCGGTCAAGGCCTGCAGTTGGTGGGCGTCGAGACTCTTCGCGGCCAAGCGGGCAGTGGCCAGCAACTCACCCCGCCATCGCCGATCGGTGCGGACCGCCGAGTTCCAAGCAAACAGCCCCCAGGCGACCGCCAGCATCACCAGGGCAGCCCAGAGAGGAAGCTGATTCCATGAGGACTGTTCGACCGGCGATTCCTGGTGCCTCATCTGACCCTCCTTCCGCTCCGCGAGTTACTGCTCGTCATCGAAGGTGCCGGCAACGGCTGGTGGCGAGTGGGATTCCCGCGGGGGGGCATCGGGCACCGCCGCTGACAACCACTTTTCCAATACCGAAAACAGGGACGGCGGCTCGACCGGCTTCGACACATAGTCATTCATGCCGGCTTCGAGACAGCGTTCCCGATCCCCCCGGAACGCCCAGGCCGTCATGGCGATGATCGGCACGTCCCGATTCAGGACGTTCGAATCGGCCCGGCGAATCCGCCGCGTCGCCTCTAAGCCATCCATGCCGGGCATCTGCACGTCCATCAACACCAGATCGTAGGGCACCGACTTCAGGGAATCAAGCGCTTCGAAGCCGTCGGCCACGGCATCCACATGTAACCCGATGCGTTGGAGGATCGCCAGGGCCACCTGCTGATTCACCACATTATCCTCGACCACCAGCACCCGAGCCGTTCGGCCTTTCCAAGCGTTGATGGCGACCAGCGGAGCCACCGTCGGGCGGTCGGGCTCGGGCTCCTCCGCCCCCTCGCCACCGGGTCGCGAGCCGGCGCGCAACGCTTGACTCAGCACCTTACGCAACGCGGCGTCCCGCATCGGCTTGACCAGCGAACCGTCAAAACCACGGGCCAGGAGCGGCTCAACATGCTCCTGGGCGACGAGCGACGTCATGCCTACCAGCTGTACAGCCGCCAGACGCGAGTCGGCACGGATGATCCTGACCAACGAGCCCCCGTCCTCATCCAATATCTGCATGTCCACCAAGGCGATGTCAAAGGACGCGCTCTCGTCCAACGCGTGGTACAGTTCGCCTAACGCCGTCGGACTGCTGTCGGCCGTTTCCGGCCGCATCCCCCAGTTCCGCAAACGGGCTTCCAGAAGCTCGCAATGCGTGGCACTGTCGTCGACGATCAAGACCCGCACGCCCTGCAGTTCCGGCAGCGAGGTGTCAACCGGCTGCCGGGCCTGCCGCCCGAACCAGGCGGTAAAGAAGAATTCGGAACCGCAACCGGGCTGGCTGCTGGCGCCGATCTGGCCCTCCATCATTTGAGTCAACTGGCGGGAGATTGCCAGCCCCAGACCGGTTCCCCCGAAACGCCGGGTGGTCGACGAATCCACCTGGGTGAACTTCTCGAATAACTGCGGGATCCTCTCCGGGGCAATCCCGATCCCCGTGTCGGAGATGCTAAACCGCAAGCAGACACGGGCCTCCACCCGCGCGGCCTGCGAAACGCGGATCGTCACCTCGCCCACCGAAGTGAACTTGACCGCATTGCCCACCAGATTGTCCAGGATCTGCCGCAGTCGACTCGGATCGCCCTGCAACCCCCTGGGCACCTCGGGATCAAGAAAACAAAACAGCTCGAGCCCCTTGGCATGCGCCCGCGCCGCCTGGGCGTCCGCAAAATCTTCCATCACCTCCCGTAAATCAAAATCCACGATCTCCAGCTCCAGCTTGCCGGCCTCGATCTTCGAAAGATCCAGGATATCGTTGATCAAAGCCAATAACGACTGACCGCTGTAACGAACCACCTCGGCGTAACGGCGCTGCTCCTCGTTCAGCTCGGTGGCCATCAACAAACCCGTCATGCCAATGACGCCGTTCATCGGCGTGCGGAGTTCGTGACTCATGTTGGCCAGGAATTCGCTCTTGGCCTGATTCGCCTGGCGAGCCTGTTCGGCCATCTCCTCGGCCCGCTTGATGGCCAATTCCAGTTGCCCGTTCAATTCCTGAAGCTGCTGCTCCGCCTGCTTCCGCTCGGTAATGTCCGTGTCCGAGCCACGGTACCCCACATGCTTGCCATCCTGATCGAACAGGTTCACCCCGTTGGTCAAGACCCACAGCACCCGACCGTCCTTCGTTACCACCCGGTTTTCGAAATTCGTCAGCGCTTTCCGATCCTGTATCGCTGTCTCTATGAATTCCAGGACTGCAGCCCGATCCTC